>CALKYI010000293.1 GCA_938003665.1 uncultured Flavobacteriales bacterium | reverse complement strand
TCCAAGGCGCTGGTCGCCTCATCCAAAATCAAGATATCGGGATCCCGCAAGATGGCCCGTGCGATGGCGATGCGCTGGCGTTGGCCGCCGGACAGCTGCACGCCGCGTTCACCGACAACGGTGGCGAAACCGTCCGGGAAGGATTCGATGAATTCGAGGGCGTTGGCCTGTTCCGCGGCCGAGCGAATGGCGGCGTCGGAGGCGTCGGTTTTTCCGTAGGCGATGTTGCTGCGGATGTCCCCGCCGAACAGGATGACCTCTTGCGGCACAAAGGCAATGCGCTTCCGGAATCCAGTCAGGTCGTATTGACCAAGCGGTTGGCCGTCCACTTTGATGACGCCGGCCGTGGGATCGTGAAACCGCTGGAGGAGCGAAGCGATGGTGGATTTGCCCGCGCCGGAAGGGCCGACGAGGGCCACGCGCTTGCCCGGTTCAATGCGCAAATTCACCCCGGTCAGCACATTCACATCTGCGCGGTTGGCATAGTGAAAGTGCACATCCTCAAAGCTGACGTCGCCGCGCAGTTGAAGCGCTGGGTAGCCTTGGTCCGACTGTGTGACCACTTCCTCACGGGATTCTTCCATCAATTCCATCAGGCTTTCGATGGCGCCCAATCCTCGCTGCAATGCCGAAAACTGAGCCGCAATTCCGCCTATGGAACCGGCGACCAGGCCGGTCATGAGCAGGAAGGTGAAGAAGTGTTCGCTGGCCAGGCCGCCTTCCATCATCAATTCGGCTCCCTTGAAAATGACAAGGGTGATGGCCCCGAAAATGAACAGGATGATGAACGAGGCAAACGCTCCGCGCCATATGGCCCCGCGCATGGCAAGGGAACGGATGTCTTTGATGCTATTGAGGTAGCGGACCACTTCCCACGCTTCATTGGCAAAACTCTTGACGCTGATGATGCCCGTGAGCGTTTCTTGAACAATGGTGTTGGATTCAGCCACTTGGTCTTGCGTGCGTTTGGAAAGCTTGCGGATGAAGCGCCCGAACAAAATGGCCGCGATGATCATCACCGGGAGGGTAGCGAGCATCAACAGCGTGAGGGTCACCGAGAAATAGAGCAAGGCCAAGATGCCGCCGACGATGATGATGATTTGCCGCAGCAATTCGGCGAGGGTGGTGGTGAATACGTCCTGGATGGCGGTAATATCCGCAGATACTCGGCTGTTCAAGTCGCCCACGCGCCGCGTATCGAAGAATTTCATCGGCATGCTCACGATGGCTTCGAATGCATCATTTCGCATGGCGAGCATCATGTCCTCGGTCATTTTGGCAAAAAGGAGCACCCGGCCAAAACTCAACGTGGCCTGAACCGCCAGCACGATCAAGATCAGCCAGCCCACCTCGGTCAAACTGTGCATGTCAATGTTCAGCATGGCCATGGGCGATTCAACGCCTGCCTCTTCGCCGGTGGAGGCCCCAACGCCTCCGAGCTGCCCCCAGAGCCGCGTGACCAGCAGCGTCAGCACGCCACTCAAACTGATGATCAAGACCCCGAGGGCGTACCCCCAGGCATGCGGACGGAGGTAGTGCCCCATTTTGCGTACCGCCCCCCAGTTCTTCCAATTGAACTTCCGCGCTTCTTCTCCAGTCCGTTCCATTGGGGCTAAATTACAAGCGAATCACCGGTCAAGGAGCTGAAAATTGCATCTTTCCCGCCGGAAGGTTTGGACACACGAAATCTGTGTGTATCTTTGCCCTCCCGAATTTGGGAGGAAGGTCTGTTGCCTTCCTACAATGTGATAAGCCATGAAAAGGACATTTCAACCTTCAGTACGCAAGCGACGAAACAAGCACGGTTTCCGCAAGCGCATGTCTTCTGCCAACGGACGCAACGTCTTGAGCTCACGCCGAGCGAAGGGCCGCAAGAAGTTGAGCGTAAGTTCGGAGCGACGCCACAAAGGCATCGAGCGATAAGCAATGCATTTCACTCCGCTGAGCGGAGACCCCATAGAAAAGGAGCCGATGCGCTCCTTTTTTTGTGCCCTACTTATTGATTGACGGGCCCAAGCGCCACCCACACCGGGGCATGACCATCAGCCATTCCCAACTGGGCCAAACGGTAACGCCCCGCTTGGCCTCGCACGTAACCCGTGACCCCCGCTGCCTCAGCCGTTTCCATTCCGGACCATTCAACTTTCAAATCCGCTCGGAAATCGAGCGCGGGGCCGAAGGCTTTGAACATGCACTCCTTAATGGCCCAAGCGGAAGCCAATGCGGCAGGTGATGCGCCCAACGCTGCCCGCTCCGTTTCGCTGAGGAAACGCGGAGCGATTCGCTGCAACTGGTCCCTCTCGGCCTCCACATCGATGCCGATGGCGCTCCCGTTGCAGGCCACTGCTGCCCAGCATCCGTCCGACATACTGTGGTGGGCGATACTCACGTGAATTCCAGGCTGACCAATGGCCTCCGGCTTCCCATCAGGGGTATGCCCAATGCGCAGATACGGCTGGCCGATGGCGTGAAAGGCTTGGTCAACGCACCAATGTTCCAGCTGCCGAGCGGGGGGCAAGGCAGCGACATCTCGACGGGGAAACCGATCCTGTGTTGCAGCCCATTTTGCGACGACCACCTCGTCGCCCGTGCCGAATCCCGCCGATGCCAGCGGTGCCAAACTTTTGAAAATCACTGTGAAATCGGCCATTGACGTGCATTCAGGGGGTGCAAGGGTAATTTTGTTTGTAGTAATTTTGCACTCGAATACAACGACGCATGAGTACAGTAATGACGACAGAATACTTGCCCTACAAAGTAAAGGACATCAGCCTTGCTGAATGGGGCCGGAAGGAAATCCGATTGGCGGAGGCCGAAATGCCGGGTTTGATGGCGCTACGCGCCAAATACGGTGAGGAGAAGCCTCTGAAGGGTGCGCGCATCGCCGGTTGCCTTCACATGACCATCCAAACGGCCGTGTTGATTGAGACCCTCGTGGATCTCGGCGCGGACGTGACCTGGTCCTCATGCAACATCTTCTCAACGCAAGACCACGCTGCAGCAGCCATTGCCGCAGCAGGCATCCCGGTTTACGCGTGGAAGGGCATGAACGAAGACGAATTTGACTGGTGCATCCGCCAGACGCTGTTCTTTGGTGAGGAGCGTCAGCCGTTGAACTTGATTCTGGACGACGGCGGTGACTTGACCAACATGGTGTTGGACGAGTTCCCACAGCTTGCTGATGGCATCAAAGGCTTGTCCGAGGAAACCACCACGGGCGTGCTCCGCTTGTACGACCGCATGAAGGCGGGCACGCTGCCGATGCCTGCGATCAACGTCAACGACTCGGTGACCAAGTCCAAGTTTGACAACAAGTACGGTTGCCGCGAGTCAGCAGTGGACGCCATCCGCCGGGCCACCGACGTGATGATGGCCGGGAAGGTGGCCGTTGTTGCTGGATACGGCGACGTCGGCAAGGGCACCGCAGAATCTCTGCGCAACGCCGGTTGCCGCGTAATCGTGACCGAAATCGATCCCATCTGTGCATTGCAGGCGGCCATGGACGGCTATGAAGTGAAGCGCATGGCCGATGCAGTTGTCGAGTCCGACATCATTTGCACGGCGACGGGCAACAAGGACATCATCCGTGGTGAGCACTTCGAAGCGATGAAAGACAAGGCGATTGTGTGCAACATCGGGCACTTCGATAACGAAATCGACGTGGCTTGGTTGAACACCAACCACGGCGATACCAAAGACACCATCAAGCCACAGGTTGACTTGTACAACGTCAACGGCAATGACATCATCTTGTTGGCCGAGGGACGCTTGGTGAATTTGGGCTGTGCGACCGGCCACCCGAGCTTCGTCATGTCGAACTCATTCACCAACCAGACCATCGCTCAGTTGGAGCTGTGGAAGAATGCCGCGGCCTACAAAAACGAGGTAATCACCTTGCCCAAGCACTTGGATGAAGAGGTGGCACGACTGCACTTGGATAAGATCAACGTCGTGTTGTAAACCCGGACGCAAGAACAAGCCGACTACATCGGTGTTCCTGTCAACGGACCGTTCAAATCCGATCTCTACCGCTACTGATCCCACGATGGATTGGATACAGAAATTGCGCGAATTCGTCCGGTCTCAACCGGACGTTTTCCGTTTTCTGGTCCTGGGTTTTGGTGGGTACATCGTGTGGCATCTGGCCTACGAAACTTACCTCAAACCCGCCACGCTGCTGGACGAGTACATCACCCAGAACCTCATTGTGGTCACCGAAACGGTGGTCGAGGTATTGGGCTATGAGCCACTGGCTTTCTTTCAGGAAAACGACGGTGAATTCAGATACCGGGTTGGCATCCGCGGCGCCCAAGGAGTGTTGGTCGGGCCTTCATGCGATGGAGTCGTACTGTTCGCGCTTTTTGCCATTTTCATCCTTTCTTTTCCCGGTCGGTGGTTGCGCAAAGCGTGGTACATCCCGGCGGGCATTGCCGCCATTCATGGGGCGAACATTTTGCGCATCATCAGCCTCTTGATGATTCAATTGTACTTTGGCGAAGAAGCGCTCAAGTTCAACCATGACTACACCTTCACCGTCTTTGTCTACAGCATCATCTTCGCGCTGTGGTACGGATATGCAGTGGGAGCCGGGTTTGGTTTGAAGCGCCCTCAATCGCCCGTTGCATGACCGCTCCAACGTACAAACCCATCCTGCCCCGCCGACGGCCACTTTGGATCGTGGTGCTCGCAGGTATGCTGATTTTTGGCTTTTACCAGGAGCGGGCCAAGGTTCAATTGAATCACTACACGCACGTACTGCAGGAAAACCCGGGTGTGGCGGAAATGTCCGCTGAATTGCGCGAAAAATGGTTCGACATGAACCCGCAACCCAAGCGGATTCATTACTACGTCATGGAGCGCACGTGGAACGGGTTTCACCGGTACTCGTTGCAAGAGTTGGCGCGCATGAAATGGGCGTTGAGCATCGGCATCCTCTTGGTATTTTTTGCACTGGACGCCCTGTTCCTGCGGACGACCGGTCACTTCGAACGCTGGCCTTGGCTCATCGTCATGTATGCCATAGCGGGCACCATCATGGCGGCGTTTTTGGTTTTGGTACCCGGTAAAGCGGGGTACAGTGTAGCCCATGAGTTTCTGGCTTTCCTGCAGTCGCCCTTGCCTTCGTTGCTGATCGTGCTGGTGCCTTCCCTCTTTGAACGGATGCGCACCGACGGGCCTACTGATTGAACACGCGCAAGACCGGGTCGTTCCACTGCGTCGCATACCGATGCAGTGGGTAAATGGCGTCGCCGGAAATCACTGAACCGTCGATGATGAGCCATTCAGAATTGCTGCATGGGTCGGTGATGAGCAAGCCGTCCTCGGCTACTTCGACCTGGCAATTGGCGGGGATGTCAAACGTGCTGTGCCGGTCGAGCGCGACGAATTGATCCAAGGTGTACCGGTAGAGAATGATGCCCTGTGACCCCCCGTTGACCACGACGTGGCCACTGGGCACGGACAGATCGATGTAGGCCGGCAGGTTGACGTTGACCGAGAAATCGACCGGTACGTACGGGATGAATTGCTGCGGATCGTTGCACCGCGCTTGAAGGAGCACGAGCGCCCCCATGGCAATGGCCGCACCGCGAAAGGAAGCTGGGATCCTCATGTCGATGCGGATTTGCGCAACCCGAGTGGATCCTTGGGTTTGCCGGCCTGAAAGTCATTGAGGTAGGCCGGGGTGAAGTAGGCGACGTCTTCGAAACGCTTTGCGGACCAGGCGTTGCGCGCTGGAATGCGTGCGCACTCCGCCGTGGGATAGGCGGCAATGAAGTTCCAATTCAGGTCATGGTCGTCGAGCAGCCGCTGCGTTTTGCCAGCGGCATCGCCCACCACGATGGTGCCGTCGGTGGCATGGGGAAAGAGAACATCAACTGCGGCATCGGACTCGATGACCAGCGCCCGCGTTTCGTCCAGCGCGTCAAAACGCTCTCCGGACCAAT
>CALKYI010000292.1 GCA_938003665.1 uncultured Flavobacteriales bacterium | reverse complement strand
GACTGACATGGCCATCACCAACGGCTTGGAAGGCACCTTCCTCAACGCCGCTGGCCTCGCGTTCATCAACCAAAACGAACTCCGCTTCGCAAACACCCAGTACCTCTCCGGTTCGGGCATCTCGCTCAACGCCATCGGCTTCGGCACGGCGGTGGGTGACGGCGGCGTCCTCGGTTTGACCGTAATGACCATGGGCTTCGGCGACATCCCGATCACCACCGAAAACCTGCCCGAAGGCGGCATCGGTACCTTCTCGCCCTCGTTCTCCAACATCGGCGTGACGTACTCGAAGGCGTTTTCCAACTCCATCTACGGGGGCATCACCATGCGCATCGTCAGCGAGGCCATCTCGAACGTACGCTCCTCGGGCGTCTGCTTCGATGCCGGCATCCGCTACGTATCGGGCGACCGCTTGAACTTCGGCATTGCCCTCCGCAACGTCGGTGCACCGATGCGCTTCGAAGGCGACGGTTTGACCGTGACGGCGACCCCACAAGGTTCGCCCACTTCGTTGACCATGCTTCAGCGCAGTGAACGCTACGAATTGCCTTCGTTGGTGAACATCGGCTTCGGCTACGACGTGTACCAGTCCGAAATGATCGAAGCGACCCTCACTGGTCAGTTCATCTCCAACTCCTTCACAAAGGACCAGTTCGGCGGCGGATTGAAGTTCTCGTACAACGACCGCTTCGAGTTGCGGGCCGGCTACCTCTGGGAAGACGGCGTAGGCAATGAGGAATCGTTGACCACCGCCTTTACGGGTCCAGCGGCGGGCTTCTCTGTGAAGCTTCCGGCCTCTCAGGACGGTGCCATCATCGGCATCGACTACGGCTACCGCACCACGAATCCGTTCAACGGCAACCACAGCATCGGCATCGTCTTGTCGATGTGATTTGACATCCTTTCACGGTTGGGCAGCAGGCTCCCTGCACCCCCTCCGTTGGAAATTCGTATCTTTGCTTCAGCATTGGAAGAGAAAGCCCGGCCTACGGGTTTTCTCTTTTTTTGCCTAACACCCCACTGGACATGGCAGACATCTCCTACTTTACAAAAGAAGGCTTGCAACGCCTCAAAGACGAAGTGCACCAGCTCGAGACGGTTGAGCGCCCCAAGATCTCCCAGCAGATTGCGGAAGCGCGCGACAAAGGCGACTTGAGCGAAAACGCGGAATACGACGCGGCCAAGGAAGCCCAAGGCCTGCTTGAAGCCAAGATTTCCAAGCTAAAGAATACGCTGGCCAACGCCCGCCTGGTCGACGATTCCAAAATAGACAACACCAAGGTGTACATCCTGTCAACGGTCAAAATCCGCAACACGAAAAACAACGCCGAGGTGACCTACACCCTCGTAGCCGAAAACGAAGCCAACCTCGCGGAGAAGAAGATTTCCATCGACTCTCCCATCGGCAAGGGCTTGCTCGGCAAAAGCGTAGGCGACATCGCCGAGGTGCAAGTGCCTGCGGGCATCATCCCGTTCGAGGTCCTCGAAATTTCTCGCGGCTAAGATGGCCTCCATCTTCAGCAAAATCGTCGCCGGTGTCATCCCGTGCCACCGCATCGCAGAGAACGACGAGTTCCTCGCCTTCCTCGATATTCAGCCCCTCGCGGAGGGGCACACCCTCGTCATCCCCAAAAAGGAAGTCGATTACTTCTTCGACCTGGACGATGACCTTTTGAGCCGCATCAACCTGTTTGCCCGCAACGTGGCGAAGCAGATAGAGCGCGCCATCCCCTGCCAGCGGGTCGGGGTGGCTGTGATTGGATTGGAGGTGCCGCATGCCCACGTCCACCTCATTCCGTTGCAGTCCGTCAGCGACATCAACTTCGAGCGGCCCAAGCTCGACGTAACGCAGGAACAGCTCGCCGCGACAGCGGAGCGCATCCGCACGGCGTAAGCCCCTGCCTTACTCCACGTACCCGTCCAAGATGGCCGTCCAGATACTCAGGACGCCGTCGTCGTTGCGCGTCCAGATGGGCCGTACGATGCCGTCGTACGCACTGATGTTGTTGTAATCCCCGAAGAAGCCTTTGGGGTTGGTGCGGAATTTCTCCTCGCTCACACGCAGGTTTTCCCAGGTATCGCCCCCATCGTAGGAGGAGGCCACGTACACCTCTGTGTCCCACGTCGAGCGCAGGTTGAGGTTTTGGTGCTTGGCGAATGAGGCGCGGCGGTCGTAAAAAACGATGTGCACGTTGCCCGTCACGTCGTCGACGTCCATCCACGGGAAAAATTGCTGCGCGCCGGGCGGATCGTCGTTGACGCGAGCGGGTTCGGTCCAGTTGCGGCCTTGGTCGTCGCTATAGACGATCCACACATCGTTGTCGTCCTCGCCATTGCGGTTGTCCGTCCAACTCACGTACACGCGTCCACTGTGAGGGCCGTTGCTGCGGTCGACACGCGTCACCGGCATGCCGTTGGCGCGGCCCACGCCGCGGATGTCTTGGTCCCAGCCCCCAGCAATCGTAGCGACCCGTAGATCACGCTTCAGCCAGGTCTCACCGCCGTCGCTGCTGCGGTCCAACCAGATCGTATCGGCTTGGGCCCACGCCACGTACATCGTGCCGTCTGCAGCGATGTCGGGGACCGCGCCTTCGACCGTTTCGTCACCGTCCCGGCAATCGCCAGCGATGGCGTTGATGCGCACGGGCTCGGACCACTTTTTGGCCTTGCGGTTGGAAGTGCTGCACAGGATGACCGTGCTATCAGCCTCCGCTGGGCTGCCGTACAGGTCAAACTGCGTCCAACAGGTCAGCAATGTAGAGCCGTCGGTACTGACCGCTGCCCATTCCTTGTCTTGGTCCTTGCTCCCGTTTAAGCCCATTCCGGCGCCTTTGTTCCAGCGCTTGCCCGCTTTTTTAGATCGCTGGATGACGATGCGGTCGAGCAACGCCTCTGAACTCCAGGCTTGGCCATCGGGATTGGACAAATGGAGGTAATAAAAATCTTTTTTGGGCGAAGCAACGATGCACGGATCGCCATAGACGCCGTATTGCGAAGTCAATGTTTCCGTCTTCCACGTCCAGCCGCCGTCCTTCGACACGTGCACGCGGTCCAGGATGGAGCCGGCTACCATATGGCGGGGATTGGCCGGGCTTACCGCAATGGACGGCTCACAGGGCTGGTAGTTGTGCCCGTATCCGTCAAAAATCAGCACATTGTCCGGCGGACGCTGCGCCTCAACGGAAACTACCACCCCCAGGGCCAATATCCATGCAAATGCGATCTTCATTCTGAGTCGTCGCCTTGATTCAATTCGGCTGTGACCGCGTCAAAGGCTGCTTGGAGCGCCTGCAACTCGACAAGCAAGGCTTGCTGAATCTCACGGATTTCCTCGTCGCTCATTCCCTCCAGACTTAGCTCGTTGCCGTGGTCGTGCGCATGATCGTGGTCGTGTGCATGGTCGTGGCCGTCATGGCCATGATCGTGGCTGTGGTCATGATCATGGTTGCAGGCGTCACCAGGGATACCCACGACTGTCGATTCCCAATCGTGGAAGCGGACATCAAGTTCGCCCAATTGGCTTTCCACCCGCGCCAATTGGATAGCGAGGGCGGAATCTCCACGGCTCATGCTCGCCTCGATTTCCTCTTCGATGCGGGTGATTGAAACTTGCATGGCCCCGTGCAGTTCGCCGGAAAGGCGGCTGACTTGATCGTGCAACTTGCGTGCTTCTTTCAAACTTTCACTTTCGGCCTTTTCGCCGCATCCGAACGCCAGCAGGCAAACGGCCATCGTCAT
>CALKYI010000291.1 GCA_938003665.1 uncultured Flavobacteriales bacterium | reverse complement strand
ATTTTCCCCGACATGGAACTTGGCGATGACATCGTGGCGTGTTCGGAGGAGACGGTGACCTTGGATCCAGGACTGCCGGTGAATTACACGTACGATTGGACGGTGGACGGGGCGACGCTGCCCGTGCTTGACGTAACGGCTTCAGGTACCTACGGCCTCACAGCGACCTCGCCGGAAGGTTGCATCAACTCGGATGCCATCACGGTGACGTTTACGGATGGCCCGGCACTGCAGTTGCCGGATTCGGCCACAGGCTGCGCGAGCGCAGGATTGCTCATCGATGCGACGCCTGTCGACGCCTCAACCGGGCCATTCAATTATGTCTGGTCAAACGGTTCGAATGATGCTTCGGCGACTTTTTATGAGTCGACCACTGCGCAGGTTCAAGTGACCGATGCAGGGGGGTGCACCACCACAGCGACACTGGAGTTGGAAGTATTGCCGAGTCCAGAATTTTACTTCCCGTCGGATTCGGCGTTGTGTTTCGAGGACTTCCCAGGTGTGCTGCATCAGCTGAGTGTCCCGGCCGGTTACGCCTCGTATCAATGGATGAACGGTTCTACGTTGCCGTCGCTTTCTATTGATGGTCCGGGTGTGTACAGTGTCGTCGTGGCCAATGAACTGGGATGCACCACCGAACGGTACGTTTCGGTGATTGATTTCTGCTCCGAACCGTTGTTATTCATTCCCACTGCGTTTACACCAGATGGGGATGGTTTGAACGAGGTACTGCGCGTTGAAGGGCGCAACTTGGTTCAGTTGGATTTCAAGCTGTACAACCGGTGGGGCAGCCTGGTGTGGGAAGCGGATTCCATCGGAGATTATTGGCACGGGCAAGGCCCGGATCGCACGCATTATGTGCAGGATGATTTGTACTTGTGGAAGGCGAAATACCGCCACTACACGGATCCCGCGGGGCAGCTGAGTCCGTGGTACCAGGCCACCGGTTCGGTCCGGATTATCCGCTAGCTCAAGAATTGATTTCGAGGAATCGCTTGACGCCGTTGAGTGTTCCAAACACGACCAATGTGTCGGTCTCTTGGATCACCATCTCTGCTTTGGGAACACCGATGATGTGCTCCTGTTCTTCCCCGCCTTCTGTTTCCGCAGCAAATTTACGTCGGATGGTAATGAGGCGAAGTTCGTAGCGGTTGGTCAGGTCGATGCTGCCCAAGGTGCGGCCGATGCAATTTTGCGGGGCGTGGATCTCGGCAATCTCGTAATCGTCAGGAAGCTCCAAGAAACCGCCGATGTTCGGGTGAATCAGGCGTTCCGATACAATGCTAGCGACCTCGCTCTCCGGGGTGAGGATCTCGCGGATGCCGAGGCTGGTGAGGATGCGTTTTTGGTGATCGCCGCTCGACCGAACGATTACACGGGGGACGCCGAGGTCCAACAGGTTCATCGACGTCAGCATGGTGGCTTCGAAGTTTTCGCCAATGGCGACAACGGCGGCATCCATGTCCTGCACGTTCTGGGCCTGCAACGCACGGGCATCCGTAGCGTCCATGGTCACGGCGAGGGCGACCTCGTCCTTGATGGCTTCCGAGCGGGAAGGGTCGGAATCGAACGTGAACACTTCAGCGCCTTTGGCGGCCAAGGACAAAGCGATTTGGTGGCCGTATCGGCCAATTCCAAAAACAGCGAATCGAGAGGATTTAGGCATGAGGGTTGAAGTCTAACGTTCGGTTTGTGAGCCCATTCAATGTGGCTGGGTGGCTGACTTAAGGATGTCCACGAAGCGCGCGATGTCCTCAAAGGTATTGTACATCGGCACAGGGGCCATGCGAATGACGTTGGGCTCTCGCCAATCAACCACCACCCCAGCATCCGTGAGCGCTTGGAACAACTCGCGTCCAAATCCATGGGCCACGAGCGAAAGTTGGCACCCGCGTCGCGCAGGGTCTGCGGGCGTAATGACCTCCAGTTGCGCGTTGTTGTGCTCGGCTACAGCAGCGATTCCTCGTTCGAGGTAAGCGGTTAACCGAAGGCTTTTTTCGCGCAAAGCCTCCATGCCAACCGCGGTGAACTGATCGAGTGCGACGGCGTGGATGGCCATGTTAAAGACGGGCGCATTGGACATCTGCCACGCTTCGGCGGTGCCCATGCTTTCGAATTCCGGCTCCATTAAGAAACGGCGGTCGGCGTTGTGGCCCCACCATCCTTCGAAACGAGGCACCGTGCCATCGGCGACGTGCCGTTCGTGCACAAAAGCGCCCGCCACCGCACCCGGTCCGGAGTTCAAGTATTTGTAGGTGCACCAACACGCGAAGTCCACGTTCCAAGCGTGCAAATCGAGGGGGACATTTCCAATGGCATGCGCGAGGTCGAAACCGCAAAACGCTCCGGCGGCGTGGGCGGCTGCCGTGATGCGGGGCATGTCGAGCCATTGGCCTGTGAAGTACTGCACCCCGCCCATCATGACGAGGGCAATCTCTTCGCCGCGTTCGCTCAGAATGGCTTCAATGTCGCCTTCATCGATGGTGCTGCTTCCTTCTCGCGGAGCCACCTCGATGATGTCAACGGCCGGATCGCCGCCGTGAAAGCGGACCTGGCTTGCGAGGGCGTATTGATCGGAGGGGAAGGCTTTGGCTTCACACACAATTTTGGTCCGCTTCCCGCTTGGCCGGTAAAAACTCACCAAAAGCAGGTGCAGATTCACCGTCAGCGCGTTCATAGCGACCACTTCACTCGACTTGGCACCCACGAGTTTGGAGAGGCCGTCAGCAAATCGCTCGTGGTAACTGACCCAGGGATTTTGGGCCCTGAAATGCCCTTCGACGCCGTGCTCGGCCCAATCGTTCAATTCTGCACGCAACGCGTCTTCTGCGGCTTTGGGCTGGAGCCCCAAGGAATTGCCTGTGAAGTAAACGACGTCTGCTCCAGCGTGTTGAGGAACATGAAAGTCATCCCGTCGGGCCGGCAAGGCATCGGTGGCATCCAGCTGCCGTGCGTGGGCCAAATCATACGGTGCGAAAGTCTCCATGTGCATCAATCTCGGAGAACAAATTTCGCAGGAATCGGCTCCCGAGCAGCGTCAAGTGAGCAAAAAAGCCAACACCCCTTGGAGGATGAGGCAGCCATCCAGCCACAGGCTGAAGACCCATTCCTTGCGAACGGTGGGTGCGAGGGCAATGCCAATCAACGCCAGGGCGCCCGCTGCTGTGCGCGCTAGGGAATGGTCCAAGCCATAAAAAGCACCCATGCTAATCAACACCAACCCAACGGCCAAGGCAGTGGTGAACCGGGTGCCGGTTTGTTGCGGAATCGTGCGCAGTTCAACGGGATCAATGAACACATCGCGCACGTCGAAAGGCAGGGTAATAGCCGCCACAAAGAGCGTCTGCGCGCCAATGCTCGCTCCCATTGTCCAGCCATCGTGCGCTGACACTGGGGAAATGAATTGCAAGGGGAGCCAGCCGGTCACCAATCCCCACGCGAGGGCGATAACCGGCCATTTCAGGCGCGGGATGTCGCGCCAGCCGCGACCACCCGTGAACGGGTTGGAAGCGTACCCAAGGGAGAGGATTGCCATTCCGCCGAGCACCAACGGGTTGCTCAAGGCCACGTCAACAAATCCCGTCCATTCAGGCGCAAACCCGCACACCCAGCCGACGGCGAGCACGCCCCACCCAATGGCCAATTTGTTCCCATGCTGTTCCAAGAAAACCCGCCTATCTCGTGGAATCCCGGATGGATTTTTGAGCAACTTGATGCGCCGTTGCAGGGTGTAGATGCAACCGGTGGCGATGCCGATTCCCGTCAAGCCGGCCCACGTGAAGTGGTCCCAATTCCCCATGGCATGGCCTCGGGTCAGCACCGTCGCAGCCGCTGCGCCGAAGGCCCCGAGTGCAATCCAGATGTGCGTGAAAGCCACCAGCTTGACCATGGCACAAAGGTCGTTGTTCTCGCGAATTGTGGGGCAGAAAAAGTGACCTTGCGCCCCTCGCGGATTCGTTTGGGTTCTTGGTGAAAAACTTTCGCTCATGTGGGCGAATCCGGGTGTAAATTTGCCGCTTTAATCGTCGCCTTAACCGCCGTTAAACCCGTCGCTTATGCACGCCGCCAAATTCACCTCTCGTCACATCGGTCCCCGTGAGGAAGACCAGCAGACGATGCTCCGCACCATTGGAGTCGCTTCCATCGAAGACCTGGTTGCTAAGACCATCCCCGGAAAAATCCGCCAACGAGAGCGCATGTCCGTGACTCCGGCTTTGTCGGAAAGTCAATACCTCGAGCACATCGATGGCATTGCCGGCAAAAACACCGTGTTTAAGAACTACATCGGCATGGGGTACTACCCCACAGAAGTGCCGAGTGTCATCCGGCGCAACGTTTTGGAAAATCCGGGGTGGTACACGGCCTACACGCCTTACCAAGCGGAGATCGCCCAGGGGCGGTTGGAAGCCCTGCTGAATTTCCAGACCATGGTGTGCGATTTGACGGGGATGGAATTGGCCAATGCTTCGTTGCTGGATGAAGCGACGGCTGTGGCCGAGGCGATGGCCATGGCATTCGCGGCGCGTCCGCGCGCTGTAGCCAAGTCAGGAGCCAACCGGTTCTTGGTGGATGCAGCGGTTTACCCACAGACATTGGCTTTGCTCAAAACGCGCGCCAAGTATCTGGGTGTGGAATTGGAAGTGGTGCCACGCACGGGCATGGTGTTGGATGCGATGCCGGATGTGTTTGGCATTTTGTTTCAATACCCCGATGGCGAAGGCGTGGTTTCGGATTTGACAGCGGTGATTGAACAGGCCAAGGCACAGGATGCGCAGGTCGTGGTGGCTGCTGATTTGATGGCGCTTGCGCTGCTGAAAAACCCCGGAACGATGGGAGCTGACGTAGTGGTCGGCACCACACAGCGCTTCGGTGTGCCCATGGGCTATGGTGGACCACACGCGGCCTTTTTTGCCGCCAAGGAATCGTACAAACGTCACTTCCCCGGCCGCATCATCGGTGTTTCGAAGGACCGCTTGGGTGCGCCTGCGTTGCGCATGGCACTGCAGACGCGTGAGCAGCACATCCGTCGCGACAAGGCGACCTCCAACATTTGCACGGCGCAATCATTGCTCGCGGTCATGGCCTCGATGTACGCCGTGTACCACGGTCCCGAGGGATTGCGTGAGATTGCCGAAGGCATCCACGGTGCCGCACGAAGCTTGGATGCCGCACTCCGCGCATCGGACAACTT
>CALKYI010000290.1 GCA_938003665.1 uncultured Flavobacteriales bacterium | reverse complement strand
TTCTACGCTGGTATTGAAGGTGTTGACACGTACACATTTGATGGACAGCATCCCACCGGAAACACAGGTGTGCAGATTCACCACACGCGCCCGATCAATAAAGGTGAAGTCGTCTGGACGATGCATGCGGAAGACGTTGCAAACTTTGGAGAGACCCTCTCAAGCGGCACGGACTGCGCCACGCGCGTCATCGCCGTCGCTGGTTCTGAATGCGACACACCACGCCACCTCAAAACAACCTTGGGCAGCGCCATCTCAACATTGGTCGGTAGCGTGAATGAAGAAGAGGTGCGCATCATTTCAGGGAATCCCCTCACGGGTGATCGCACGGGTAACGACGGTTTCCTTGGCGGAATGCACCACCAGGTATGCTTGCTGCCAGAAGGCAACAAACCGAAGTTCTTGCTGGCCGATGGTTGGTTGGGACTCGGCTTTGACAAGTTCTCATTGTCCAAGAGTTACCCGACGTGGCTGATGCCAAAGTCGAAGGAATTCGTAATGGACACGTGCAACAACGGTGAAGAGCGCGCCTTTGTGGTGACCGGTCAATACGAGCCGGTGTTTCCGTTTGACATTTACCCGGTGCAATTGCTCAAGAGCATTTTGGCCAACGACATCGATGCCATGGAAAAACTCGGCATCTACGAGGTGGCCCCGGAAGATTTCGCGCTCTGCGAATATGCTTGCACGTCAAAAATCGCCGTGCAATCGATTGTCCGCGACGGATTGGACATGCTGAAGAAAGAATTGGGATAAGATGAAAGCATTACACAACTTATTGGATTCGGTTCGCCCACATTTCGAAGAGGGCGGCAAGCTGAGCAAGTTTTGGGTGGTCTACGATTCGTTGGAAACGTTTGCCTTTACCCCGGGACACGCGACCAAAAACGGAGTGCACATACGCGATGGCGTGGATTTGAAGCGCACGATGTTCATGGTGATTGTGGCGTTGATTCCCGCGTTGTTGTTTGGTACGTGGAACCAGGGGCACCAGTATTTGTTGTCCATCGGCGAAATCACTCCGAACGACCCCTTGATGACCGCGCTGTGGGATAAACTCTTCATTGGAGCCGTGAAAGTCCTGCCCTTGGTGGTCGTCAGCTACGGTGTTGGCTTGGGAATTGAATTTCTTTTTGCTGGAATGCGCGGTCACAGCATCAACGAGGGCTACCTGGTGTCAGGTATGTTAATCC
>CALKYI010000289.1 GCA_938003665.1 uncultured Flavobacteriales bacterium | reverse complement strand
GTACAAGATATGATCGGATTTGCCGGTGTCACCGGGATGCAGGGCTCCTATTTTACCGTGATGGGCCTGCCGACGCACAAACTTTTTGCACTTATAAACAACTTAAAATCATAACTTTAGCATGTTTTTCTTTGGGTCTGTTTAACATTTTCTAGCTTGCCTTGAACAAAATCTGTTAGCAGATGTTAATTCGATGTTTTCAGGACACGATTCCTATTTGTAACCAAAACCCAAACACATGACTTCTTTTATTCTTGCTGCAATTAAAGCAATGCCAGCAGACGACTACGTAGGCTTTACGTTCTTCGTAGGCTGCATGGCCATGATGGCAGCTTCAGCATTCTTTTTCCTCTCGATCAACATGGTCGAAGGAAAATGGAAAACTTCTTTGTTGGTAAGCGGATTGATCACATTCATCGCCGCTGTACACTACTACTACATGCGCGATTACTGGGCAGAAGTAGGCGAGTCGCCAACGTTCTTCCGTTATGTCGACTGGACATTGACTGTTCCGTTGATGTGCGTTGAGTTCTACTTGATTTTGAAAGCAGCCGGTGCTCAAACAGGCCTGCTTTGGAAATTGATCTGGGCGTCAGTCGTGATGCTTGTTACAGGTTACCTCGGAGAGGCAGTATACACTACCGGAACCGGCCCAGCAATGTGGGGCTTGTTCTCAGGTATTGCCTACTTCTACATCGTGTACCTGATCATGTTCGGTGAAGCGAAAGCACTGGCTGATAAGTCTTCTGCGAGCGTTCAGCGTGCACACGGCATCCTCTGCAAGTTTGTTTTGATCGGTTGGGGTATCTACCCACTCGGTTACATGATTGGTACCGACGGTTGGTACGATTTCGTTGACGGAATCGGACTGAACATGGATGTTGTCTACAACATCGGTGATGCCATCAACAAAATCGGATTCGGATTGGTCATCTACAGCTTGGCTGTAAGCAAGGACTAATACAGAATCCTTAACGTCCTGAAATTCGGACCGCCGGCTCGTTTGAGTCGGCGGTTTTTTTGTGCCCAATTTTTGTGTCAGAGCGATATGTAGCGTCCGCCTTGGTGTGCAGATAAGCTCCCGATGGCCTGCGAAGGCAAGCCCGCTTTCGCCAAAATGGCCTCAACGGCGTCCACATAATCGGGACACACTGAAAGCAGCAATCCGCCGCTCGTTTGCGGATCACACAACACGTCCCGCTCAAACCCGTCCACTTCGCTCACGTGGTGACCATAACTCGCCCAGTTGCGCTTGGAACCGCCTGGCACACAGCCCAAGCCGTGGTAATGCCGCAGGCGTTCACCGCTCAGCATTGGGACATGCGCCACATCCAACTCCGCTTGCAAGCCCGAACCTTCGCACATTTCCACCAAGTGGCCCAATAAACCGAACCCGGTCACATCCGTCATGGCGTGCACGCCATCGATGCGGGACAACTCGGCTCCAATGGCATTCAACTGCTGCATCGACTGTACCGCGAGGTCCAAGTCCGCCGCCTCCACCACGCCTTTTTTCTCGGCCGTGGTCAGCATGCCCACTCCAAGGGGTTTGGTGAGGTACAACCGGTCACCGGCGACTACTGAAGCATTGGATTTGAGGTTTGTGAGGGGAACGCGCCCTGTGACAGCCAATCCAAAGATGGGCTCCGGGCTGTCGATGCTGTGTCCGCCGGCCAACGGAATGCCCGCCTCCGAACAAATGGAACGTCCGCCGTCCACCACGGCGCTGGCCGCACTTTCTGGAATTTTTCCCAACGGCCACCCGAGGATGGCAATGGCCATGAGTGGGGTGCCGCCCATGGCGTAGATGTCACTGATGGCATTGGCCGCGGCGATGCGTCCGAACGTGCGGGGATCATCGACGATGGGCATAAAGAAATCCGTAGTGGAAATGATGCCAGTCCCATCACCCAAATCCACCACCGCCGCGTCGTCTTTGGTGTCGTTGCCGATGATCAGGTTTTCGAAAACCTCCGAGCGGTCCACACCGGATAAGATTTCGTGAAGCACCGCAGGGGACAATTTGCAGCCGCATCCGGCCCCGTGTGAAAATTGGGTCAATCGTATCGTATCCATTGCGCATCGTTTGAGACCGCAAGGTACAGCAGCCCCCTTATGCCTCCGCCGCTGCCAACACCGCTGCAGCCGCCTCGGCAAAGTCCATTCCGGCACAATCCACGTGCACGTAGTGCTCGCGTGCATACCGTTCCCGTGTGTGCCGGTACAACTTGTCGTAGTACATCAACCCGATGGCCGCCGCCGAGCGCAAGTTCCCAGCATCCAGCGCGTCGAGCGCCTCTTGCATCTTGAGCCCGCCGAGCTTTTCGCGGATGCGCACAAACGCAGCCTTCAGCGCCTCTCGGTCCGCATCTCCATAGACCCGGCACAATTCATCCACACGCTCCTCCACGGTTCGGTTTACGGCCCATACCGGCGCTTCCCGCAACGCGTCAAACAACTCCTGGGGCTGGTGTACCGTACCGATGACGCGGCTTTCGTTTTCCATCCAAATGGGCCGACTCGCGTCCATTTTCACGAGGTCACAATGGCAGTCGTTGCCGAATTGCTCCGACGTCGGCTGAGGCGTTCGGTCTAGGTTGCCAAAAGCCGACCCCAAATGTCCCGCGCGCCCTTCCAGGTCCACCACCTGGGCCCCTTGCGCCCGCATCGCTTGGAGGATTTGGGTTTTGCCCACCCCGGTCATGCCGCCGAGGATACGGAGGTCTGGAATTTGCGCAAAATCCGTCCGGGCCCAAGCACGGTAGGCTTTGTATCCGCCGCTAATTTTGATGACATCGAGGCCGGCTGTCTCGAGCAGCCATGCGACCGATCCGGAACGCATCCCGCCGCGCCAGCAATGGACGACGAGTGGCAACGGTTCCGCTTGGGCCGCATGCCGGTCTTTCGCCTCGCGCACGAATTCGGCCATTTTGGGCCCGACGAATTCGAGCCCTTGCTCTACAGCGGCGTCTTTGCCGCGTTGCTTGTATAAGGTCCCGATGACGGCCCGCTCGTCGTTGTCGAATAATGGAAACGAGACCGCACCTGTGATGTGGCCTTTCTCGTACTCCTTGGGCGATCGCGTATCAAGGATGATGTGCGGTTGTTCAAACAACCACCGTCCCGGTGGACGTTGAACCGAAGCTTCCCTCATGCGTTTATCGAATGGCCCATTTTACACCACTCATGCCTTCCACTTGGAGGTGGTAAACCCCGGCAGGCAGGCCCAAGTCGAGTTCCGTTCTCGGCTGCGTCAGACGGCCCCGGGCGACTTCTCGACCAGCACCGTCGTAGAGGCGATATGTCGCCCCTACTGATTGCGCAGGGACAATAAGGTCGCAGCGCCCGTCGTTTGGATTGGGAATCAGTTGCTGACGCACCATGGCTTGCTCGAGCACGTCATTTGCCCCAGGTATGTTCACGTTGTCTATCCACGTGTGGTTGCCGTAGCCTCCAACATTGACGAACGCCACCTCGAG
>CALKYI010000288.1 GCA_938003665.1 uncultured Flavobacteriales bacterium | reverse complement strand
CGTTGACAATCTGCTCGGAACCAACCCGTGTCTCAACGGCTACACTGTTCCCATTGTTGCTGAGCACGGGTTGATTTGTGGAGAGAGTTACCATGTCAAACTCGCCATCGCAGACGGTTCAGATACTGCCTTAGAGTCGGTGTTCATCATTCGCCAAGGATCGTTTGATGCCGGTTCGTTCGACATCCAAGCTTCGATGGAATTTGAATTGGAAAGTGAAGGGAACAACGCGCTATATGAAGATTGTGGAATTGCTGAGTTGGTGCTTGACCGAGGAGCAGGGTCCGACATCACGACGGAACAGACGGTTTACCTCGGCACTACAGGTACGGCAGAGAACGGCGAGGACTATGGTGTGTTACAACCCGATGGTTCGCTGTTACCTCTCCCAAGCACAATCTCGCTGCCTGCCGGAGTAGAATCGGTATCGATTCAAATTTCCGCAGCAATAGATGACTTTCCGGAAGGAATAGAAATGGCGGACATTATTTTGTCGAACGTGGTCTCGTGCGACTCCAGTGCAGTGCTCGAGTATTCCTTCTCCATTGCAGATGAACCTGAACCGCTTACCGTCAGTGGGTTTTCGGCTGAGGTGTGCGCGGGCAATGAAATTGAGGTTGGTCCAACGGTTTCGGGAGGCTACGGGCAATACACATTCGGTTGGATGTGTCCAGAAGGGAATGGCGAGCCTTCATTGCTGATCTCGCCAGTATCGGATTGGTCGTGCTTTGTCTTTGTTGGCGATACATGTTCACTCCACAATTATCCTGTCGAGGTCGAAGTTGTCGTCGATGTTTTGGAATATCCTGAATTGCAGATTGAAATCAATGAAGGCGATTCCATTACCGTTGGATGTAGTGAACCGGCATTGATCACAACAACAGCAACCGGAGGCGACGGGGATTATACGTACCAATGGTATAATCAAAATAACGTTCTATTGCCAGTGAACAGTGATTCAAGTCAATTTGAATTGGCTGCATGGATGGGTCAGGTTGATGCGGTTGTTGTGGAAGTGAGCGACGGTTGCGGTTCAGTGACGTTTGATGCGATATATGTCGACTATGATTTAACCCCCTTGGTGGTTACCGTTGATTCATTGATTGAGGCTGATTGTTTCGAGCCCCTTGAAATCGCTGCGACGGTGGAAGGAGAAGGTCCATTTTCATACTATTGGACGAGTGACGGAGAATTTTTGGGGTTTGACTCAACTTTGTTTTGGTCAGCAGAGGAGGATATGACACTGATGCTGCAGGTTGCTGACCAATGCGGACAAGTAGAATTCGTAGAAATATCCATCACGACAGACTGTGGTGACTACAGCACCTTGGACTGCGTTGTGGTTGATTTGAATGAGGGCGTCCTCATACCGGATGCCACGTCAAACTGTTTCTATTCGAATGTCATTGTGGATTCGGCCTATGGAACCGCTGTTGTTGACAGTTCTACGGATCTGGGTTTCTTCGTCAATATGGAGCACAGTTACATGGGAGATTTGATCATTACGTACACCTGCCCGAATGGGCAGAGCATAACCGTTCACGAACAGGGAGGTGGCGGCATAAATCTTGGTGTTCCGGATCAAGGAGACGGTACAGGTCCTGGAGTGGGTTGGTATTATGCTTGGTCGCCTTTGGCCACCAATGGCACGTGGGTCGACAATTCAGCGAATGCAGGGATATTGCCAGCGGGCACGTATGAATCAGTCGATTCATTCACTCAACTTGAGGGGTGTCCAATCAGTGGTACCTGGTCATTGGAGGTGTGCGACTTATGGGGGGCAGATGATGGTTACGTTTTTGAATGGGGCCTTGATTTTGGTGATTGCCAATCTGAAAGAGGGTGTGCCGATTTAACTGCCTGCAACTTTGACCCTTCAGCAGTTTTCGACGACGGTAGCTGCGTATACCCTGGTTGCACTGATGCTGCCTCGTGCAATTATGACCCTGAAGCGGGCTGTGATGACGGCAGCTGTTTGCCTTTCGATGCGCTTGCGGGATGCATGGATCAATCTGCTTGCAACTACAACCCGAATGCCGTTTGCCCGGATGATTCGTGCATCTACCCGCTCATCGGGAACGACTGCGAGATAGGTGCTGTGGCTTGCGACGAGACCACCACGTGGAATGTGGAGCTGCAGCGTTGCGAATGCTCGGCGGGTCCCGATTTGAACGACTGCCCATCCGATCTCAATAGCAACGGATTGGTAGAAGTGACGGATTTGTTGGTGCTGCTCGGAGACTTCGGGCTGGAATGCGAGGAGTAATGTAGATTCGGCTTATGAACCGGATTTTTCAAGTAGTCGCAGCGGCGTTCCTCCTTTGCGTAGGAGTGCATGCCACTGCCCACGCCCAACCCACCGAATGGCAATGGACGCCCACGAACGCATCTTGCGTCATGCTAGGCCAAGCCACCATCAACGGCGTGCCTGCCGAAGCGGCGGATTGGATCGGGGCGTTTGACCCGGCCGGCAATTGTGCCGGTGCAGCGCCCATCATCGTGAACGAGGGGTTGGCCTATTTTAATCTGCCCATCTACGGCGACGACGCCAGCACCGCCGACTTGGACGAGGGCATCACGGCTGGCGAACCCTTCACGCTGAGGATTTGGCAAGCGGCGAGCAACTCGTTTGCAACGTACCCCAACGACGATGCACCCGAATACCTCGATGGTTGGTCCAACACCAACGGCGCACCCATCGCAGACTACAGTGACCCTTCGGTCGTATACGATTTCGCGCTCGAAGTCAACCTCTTCATCGTTTGCCCAGAAGCGACCTGCGAAGGGGGACCCGTCCAAACCCTCGAATGGGGACCGCCAGGTGGCCTCATTACCGGCCCTGGCGTGACCGGGGTGTACTGGGATCCGCTCATGGCAGGAGTAGGGGTGCACGAGTTGACCTACACGTTGGGCGACACCGCTGTGACGTGCACGGCAGAAGTCACAGAAACGCCCGATGCGACAATCACGGCCGTTGACCCTGTTTGTGCCAACCCGGGTGCCTTCATCCTCGAAGCCGTGACAGAAGGTGGTGTGTGGTCGGGCGATGGCGTATTGGGTGAGTTTTTTGACCCGGCCATTGCCGGGGTGGGGACTCACGAGGTGAGCTATGCGGTTGGCGAAGGATTTGGTTGCGCTGATTCTGCCATGATCAGTATCGTGGTGTACCCTGCACCGAGCGTTCCGGTCATTGGCCCCAGCGCCAGTGGGAATGAATTGATTGCAGAAGGCGCAGGAGACGGGCCGTTCAGCTGGCAATGGTATTTGGGCGACGGCACGCCGATCAAGGAAGCTACGTCCGCGACGTTCACCGACCCAATGGACGGGGAGGAGTACTATGTGACCGCCACCAACAACTACGGTTGCTCGGCGACCAGCGAGTCATTGGTTTACATCGCTCCGAATGTGGGTGACGTGGATGCTCTTGAATGGAAGGTTTACTGGAATACGACAACGGGCTGCATTGAAAGCAACCAAGTC
>CALKYI010000287.1 GCA_938003665.1 uncultured Flavobacteriales bacterium | reverse complement strand
AATTCCTGGCAACACTTTGCCTTCTAATCATTCCAACATGGCACCACCGCCGGTGCTCACTTAGCTTACTTGGTCCTCCAGGCCTGCCTGGTTGATGGCCGCGACAGAATCTCCACCCCCAATCAACGTGAAGGCATCGCTATCGGCCGTGGCCTTCGCCAAAGCGGCTGCGACGGCGTTGGTTCCATTCGCAAACGCAGCCATCTCGAACACGCCCATAGGTCCGTTCCAGAGCACGGTCTTGCTGGTCAGGACTGCATCGACAAAGCGCGCGGTGGTTTCGGGACCGATGTCGAGGCCCATCCAGTCCGCCGGAATGGCGTTGGTGGGGACGACTTGGGTGTTGGCATCCGGCGCAAACGCATCGGCGCACAGCGTATCGGTCGGCAACAGCAACTCTGTGCCGCTGGATTGAGCCTTCTCGAGGATGGCCAGTGCCTGGGCATGCATCTCCGGCTCTACTAGGCTCGTGCCGATGGATCCGCCTTGCGCCTGTACAAAGGTGTAGGCCATGCCGCCGCCCACGATGAGGCGGTCAACGCGGCCGATGAGGTGTTCGATGATACCGAGTTTAGAACTCACCTTGGCGCCGCCGATGATGGCGGTCAAGGGCTTGTCCGGGTTGGCCAATACCTTGTCCAAGGCATCGATTTCACCGGCGAGCAAGGTGCCAAACGCTTTGTCTTCCGGGAAGAACTTGGCAATCACGG
Source organism: uncultured Flavobacteriales bacterium (assembly GCA_938003665.1). Classification (GTDB taxonomy): domain Bacteria; phylum Bacteroidota; class Bacteroidia; order Flavobacteriales_D; family Sanyastnellaceae; genus UA16. The sequence goes on along the minus strand of CALKYI010000287.1, from coordinate 3,648 downwards.
CTGTGGAGGCGTGGGCACGGTGGGCCGTACCAAACGCATCGTTGATGTAGATGTCGCCGTTCTCGGCGAGTTGGCCCGCGAAGAACTCGTCGCCGCCCTTCTCCTCCGGATGGAAGCGGAGGTTTTCCAACAACGCGACTTCACCGGGCTTCAAGGACTGGGTCACGTCCAGCGCGGCGTCTTCCACGCAGTCGGAGGCAAACTTAACGGACTGGCCGAGCAGCGCCTCGAGCCGGGGCAGGATGTGCTTCAAGCTGAATTCCTCATCGCGGCCTTTTGGGCGGCCGAGGTGGGACATGAGCACGGCCGAACCGCCTTGCTCCAAGACGTATTGGATGGTGGGAAGTGCCGCGCGAATGCGCGTATCATCGGTTACTTCTCGGGCTTCGTTGAGCGGGACGTTGAAGTCCACGCGGATCAAGGCGCGCTGGCCTTGGAGGTCGAGGTCGGTGAGGTTCATGCGTCGGCAAACAATTGGGCGAGTCCTACTTTTTCTTCCACGCGGGCAGCCAGATCAGCAATGGCCACACGCTCTTGCGTCATGGTATCCCGGTCGCGGATGGTCACCGCGTTGTCGGTGAGGGTGTCGTGATCGACGGTGATGCAGAGCGGCGTGCCGATGGCGTCTTGCCGGCGGTAGCGGCGGCCAATGGCATCCTTCTCATCGTACTGTACGTTGTGGTTCAGCTTCAGGAGGTTCAGTACTTCGCGCGCCTTCTCGGGCAACCCATCCTTTTTCAGCAACGGTAAAACGGCCGCTTTGACCGGCGCCAAGGGCGCAGGAATGTTCATGACGGTGCGTTGCGACCCGTCCTCGAGCGTCTCTTCGTTATACGCCGCACTCAGGGTAGCGAGGAACATGCGGTCGAGGCCGATGGAGGTTTCGACCACGTAAGGCACGTAGCTTTCTTGGGATTCTGGGTCGAAGTAGCGGAGCTTGCGGCCGCTGTATTCTTCGTGTTGTTTCAGATCAAAATCGGTCCGCGAGTGAATGCCCTCCAATTCTTTGAAGCCCATCGGAAAGTTGAATTCGATGTCGGCAGCGGCGTCGGCGTAGTGCGCCAACTTAATGTGGTCATGGAAGCGGTGCATGCCTTCGCTGAAGCCGAGGGCCTTGTGCCATTTGAGGCGGGCTTCCTTCCAGTACTCGTACCACTCGCCTTGCGTGCCGGGCTTGACGAAAAATTGCATCTCCATCTGTTCGAATTCCCGCATGCGGAAAATGAACTGCCGCGCAATGATTTCGTTTCGGAACGCCTTGCCAATTTGGGCAATGCCGAAAGGCAGCTTCATGCGGCCGCTCTTCTGCACATTGAGGTAGTTCACGAAAATGCCTTGCGCCGTTTCGGGACGCAGGTAGATGATGCCGCTGTCGCCGCTTACGGCCCCTAGTTCGGTTTTGAACATGAGGTTGAACTGGCGCACGTCCGTCCAATTGCGGCTGCCCGTATCGGGATCGGCGATTTCGAGGTCTTCGATGAGCGTTTTCACCGCGGCCAAGTCCTCGGCATCCATCGCGGCCTTGAACCGGCTGTTGATGCTGTCGATTTGAGCTTGGCGGTCGAGGATGCGGCCGTTTGTGCTGCGGAACTGCGCCTCGTCAAAAGCGTCTCCAAACCGCTTGGCGGCCTTGACGACATCCTTGTTGATTTTCGCCTCGATTTTGGCAATGTGGTCTTCGATAAGGACGTCGGCGCGGTAGCGTTTCTTGCTGTCCTTGTTGTCAATGAGCGGATCGTTGAATGCGTCCACGTGACCGGAGGCCTTCCAGGTGGTGGGGTGCATGAAGATGCTGGCGTCAATGCCCACGATGTTCTCGTGCATGCGCACCATGGCGGTCCACCAGTACTGCTTGATGTTGTTCTTCAATTCGGCACCGAGTTGGCCGTAGTCGTAAGCCGCGGAGAGCCCGTCGTAAATCTCGCTTGAGGGGAATACAAAACCGTATTCTTTGGCGTGGCTGATGACTTTTTTGAGGAGGTCGTCGCTCATGAGTTTCCGTTCTGACAAATGCAGGCGCAAAGGTAGCGCGCAATCCCGAGTCCATTACCTTTGGCGCATGGATTCCAACCCCCGTTTTGGACTGATTGGAAGCGGCTCGTGGGCGACGGCCATCGCCAAGATGCTCCTGACCAACACCGATGAATTGAATTGGTGGGTGCGGCGGGAGGAGACCAAGGAACATTTGCTCCAATACGGCCGCAATCCCCATTACATCCAAAGCATCGAGTTTGACACCAACCGCATTCACGTTAGCACGGACATGCAGGCGGTCATTGATGCGAGCGATGTATTGATTTTTGCCATCCCCTCGGGCTATTTGGACGCGACCATTCAGGAACACAAACCGCAACGGGTCGGCGACAAAATCCTCATCAATGCCATCAAGGGCATGGTGGTCGAATACCACAGCATTCCCGCGCGCTACTTGCACAAGGAATTTGGGGTGCCGTATGACCGAATCGGACTGCTTGCAGGACCGTGCCATGCGGAGGAGGTAGCTCGGGAAAAACTCAGCTACCTCACGGTGGCTTGCCCCGATCAAACTATCGCGCAATTGATTGCGGACGCCCTTGCCACCCGCTACATCAAGATTCAAACGAGCGAGGACGTCTTTGGTGCCGAACTTGCGGCGGTGCTGAAGAACATCTATGCCATCGGTGCGGGAATTGCCATGGGTCTCGGCTACGGCGACAACTTCCTGAGCGTGCTCATTTCCAACGCCTCTCAAGAGATGAAGCGGTTCTTGGCGGCCATTCATGAACACGACCGGGACGTGAAGGAAAGCGCCTACCTCGGCGACCTGCTGGTGACGGCGTACAGCCCCCACAGCCGGAACCGCACGTTGGGTATGATGATCGGCAAAGGCTACAGCGTCAAGGGTGCCATCATGGAAATGAACATGGTGGCCGAAGGATTCAACGGCTCCAGTGGGATTTTCCATTTGAATAAAAAGTTCGAGGTCGAGATGCCCATCGCCGATGCGGTGTACCGCATTTTGCACGAGCGGATGTCCCCGGTGATTGAGATGCGCTTGCTCACGGAGCAGTTGGCATAAGTCCCGCTGAGCAGGCAACCTGAGCCGGCTTTTTGCCGTTATTTGTTAGGAATGCGCTCTGCCCAATACATAGTGATGTGGTGTGCCCTTTTTGCGGCACTGGTGGGTTGGAGCCGCGCTGCTCATGCGGCCCTTGAATCCAATCCGCGAACGGTTCAGCACGCGCAGGCCCCGGTCGGCGTGTGGTTCGTGCCGAATGGCGGACAATGGGCGGACGAAGCTTTGTATGCCGCCCGTGTGAACGGAGGGGATTGGTGGCTGACTGATGCCGGTTGGAAAGTGGAGATGCTGGGCCCCGGTTACGACGCCCTCGGACGGCATGAATCGCCCTCAGGGCCGCTCACATCTTACGTATTGGATGTTCGCTGGGAGGGAGCTCAACCGGGTGTCACCGTTGCGGAATCCGGAGCCGAGGCCGTGCACCACGTCTCGTATTACCGAGGGGATGACCCCGCGCGATGGGCAACGAAACTCAAGCCCAACAGCAAACTCGCGGTCCTTGAAGTGTGGCCCGGCATCAAGGCCGTGATCGACGGCCAACGAGGCGATGCGGCGCACATCAAATGCGATTGGCACGTCGCTGCAGGAGC
>CALKYI010000286.1 GCA_938003665.1 uncultured Flavobacteriales bacterium | reverse complement strand
CGGCGGCGACGGAGCCTTGCGGGTCGCCGTTGAGGGAGCCGAAGACGATGCAGACGGCGCATGGAAAGATTTGGCCTCGGCCGAGCCCGAGCCGTTGGATACGCTTGTGGGCATCGCAGCATCGGGGCGTACGCCGTATGTCGTGGGCGGTTTGAAATCGGCCAAAGCTGCTGGAATGTTGACCGCCTGCATCACCTGCAATCCCGAATCAGCGGTGACTGAAGTGGCAAACCACAGCATCGTCGCCGTTACCGGACCCGAATTCGTCACAGGAAGCACCCGCCTGAACGCCGGCACAGCCACCAAATTGGCCTTGAACCTCATCAGCACCACCGCCATGATCCAGCTCGGACACGTAGTGGGCTCCAAGATGGTGGACATCGGCCTTAGAATGCCAAATTGCAGGAACGCGGGGTGCGCATGATCTGTGAGGCTACCGGGGTCAATGAAGAAGAGGCTGCAGCCATGTTGAACGCCACTGGCGATGTTCGAGCCTCCATTGAGAAGTTCGAAGCAAGGGAATAAGACACCATGCACACACTTGAACCGTACTACGCTTGGCGCAACCACTACGTCGCCAGCAACGATCCCCGGAGTCCTTTTTTCGACAGGACGTACAGCGAGTTCGAGTACTCGACCAAGGTCTACAACTACTTTATTCATCCGCAATGGGACACCATCCATTCACCGACGCTGTTCTGCAAAATCCTCTTCGTCGATTACGACGAGCGGTTTGCGATCATCGAGTTCATCGGTGAGTGGAACGACTGCCTTTACAACGACATCATGCAGCTCAAACGGGAGGTCATCGATGTGTTGATGGTGGAAGGCATCCACCGCTACATCTTGATCGGCGAAAACGTGCTGAACTTCCATTTCAGCGATGATTGTTACTACGAGGAGTGGTTTGACGAAGTCACCGACGACGATGGCTGGATCGCTTTGTTGAATTTTCGAGAACACGTCATTGATGACATGAAAGCGATCGACCTGGACAGCTACTTTGTACTCGGAGGTGAACTCAGCGAATTGGGTTGGCGTACTTTCTCACCTGCTCACTTGTACCAACGGATTGACGACTGCGTCAACCAGCGACTGGGGCTCATCGGCTAGTCGGCCGGGAGCTCAAAACGTGCTGCACCACGTACCGATCGATGGGGAACCGCATGGCATCCGCCGTCAGTGCATCAATGGATTCCCAATTCATTTCCAAGATGGGTTCCTCGGCAGCGACTGATTCCGGTTTTTCGTCCCACCACGCAAGGCTTTCGTTATCGGCCTGCATCCAGTGGTACACCGATAGGATCTGTTCGTCATCGCGGAAGGCACTCCGCACGAAAAAGTCGTTGGTGTAGGCGTGCTCTAGCCAGCTCAGCCCCTCCGTGCTCCCCAGCTCTTCATGGCACTCCCGCCAAAGGGCATCGATGAGAAACTCCCCCGGTTCGACGCCGCCTCCCGGAAATTTGCAACCGACTGATCCGTCGGGGAACCGCTCACGTGCGACCAGTACGTGGGTGCGAGCCGGATTCAAAATAAGCGCGTAGCAACGCACGTTCCAACGGGACACCGGCACATGCTGCCCGACAAGCATTTCACGCTTGCCCGGAGGGCCCGGATGGCGCTCAACCTTCCAACCCGCCGCTTCCAAATTCCGGCGCACTTGGCCTTTGGCGCAATACG
>CALKYI010000285.1 GCA_938003665.1 uncultured Flavobacteriales bacterium | reverse complement strand
CGCCTGAGCGGTTGGTTGGCATCAATGCAGGCCGATGCGAGGGCTGGAATCGAAGTGGGTAAATTGTTGGAAAAGGTGCGCTTGGAGGCGGCTGCAGTTGAAGGTTTGGAATTGGAGTATGTGGATGCAGTGAATGGGCACACGTTTGAACCGCATCAAGCGACGGAGAAAGGGAACGAGGTCTTCGCCATCATTGCGGCGGACGTTGGTGGCGTTCGCTTGATTGACAATTGCCGTTTGGCCTGTTCGTAACCCCAAATGCTATGGGGTGACGGATTGGTTTTTTCTTCAGAACTTCGGGAAAATTTTTGGCCATGTTCAATGCAATGAATCCCGGTTCCATTCTGCTCATCGCACTCGTTGTGCTCTTGTTGTTTGGCGGAAAGAAAATCCCTGAATTGATGAAAGGACTCGGACGGGGAGTGAAGGAATTCAAAGACGCGACCAACGACGACGAAAAGAAACAAGACGGATCTGAGGGTTGATGATGCGACTCCGAACGGCCGCTTGTACAGTCATTTTTTTCGGATGCGCGGCCGCCTCAGGTTGGGCACAAACTCCAGATTCGGCGCCATCGGATTCAATCCGCTTGGAATCGCTGGAGGTGCAGACTCCGCTTGATTCAACGAGCATTTTAACGCCCGACGCGTTGACCAAGTCGGAATTGGCTTGGCTCGATTACCTCGATGAAAACTGGTGCTTTTCCACGGATACAGCGTTGCTGAACATCCGCAATTTCGCCTCAGGCGATACCCCACCTCTCGATACGGCAGCTTTGCAAGCCCGTATGGCCTTGCTCGATGCACAATCGCCGCTGGACCTGGCCTGGAACCCTGTTGTGCATTCCCGCATTGCGTTTTATTCCAACAAGCGCAAAAAACACTTGGGGACCATGCTCGGGCGCGCCCCGGCGTATTTCCCCTTGTTTGAAGAGGCTTTGGACCGACACGGATTGCCATTGGAGCTCAAGTACCTGGCCGTGGTGGAATCGGGATTGAATCCCACTGCGCGGTCCCATGCCGGGGCTCGGGGCTTGTGGCAGTTCATGTACGTGACCGCGAAATACCAAGGCCTTCGCATTGACTCGTACATTGATGAACGGCGCGATCCGGTGCGCAGCACGGAGGCCGCCTGCCGATACCTCAAGCGACTCCATAGCATGTACGACGACTGGTACCTCGCCTTGGCGGCATACAACGCAGGGCCAGGAAACGTCAACCGCGCCATTCGCCGGAGCGGAGGCAAGGACAATTTTTGGGAGATTCGGTTCTTTTTGCCGCGGGAGACCCGTAACTACGTGCCGGCGTTCATGTCCGTGGTGTACTTGATGGAATTCCCCGAGGAGCACAACATATTCCCGCGGGAGGCTGCACCTTCGTTCGCGTTTCTCGACACGGTGATGGTAGATGAGGTGATGCGATTTGACCAGATTGCGCCGCTTCTGGATATGGAGGCGTCGGCGTTGGCGCATTTGAATCCGATGTACCGATTGGACATCATTCCCGCGACCACAGAGCGCTGGCCTTTGGTATTGCCGCATGCGGAGATCCCTTCTTTTTTGGCGTTTCAGGACAGCATGCGGTTGATTGAACCGGAACGCACCCCGGAGATTGTTTTCGTGCCGGAGCCTGTCACTTACCGCGTGAAAAACGGAGATGTGTTGGGCAAGATTGCCGACCGATACGGCGTTAGTGTGAGACAACTTCGGGAGTGGAATGACCTATCCGGCTCCATGATTCGAATTGGCCAAAAACTGATCATTCATGCAGATCCAAGCAAACTTTAGACGCGTCCTTCTACTTCTCGCTGCTGCGGCCTTTTGGGGATGTGGAAGCCAGGAGGGTGCACGTTCAGCCTTGACGGGTAAGGTGGGTGCTGCAGGCGAGATTGTAGTGGTTTGCGAGGAGGCGGTTTGGAACGGCGCGGTGGGCGATACGCTGAGGTCCATATTCGATCAGCCGTTTCCCGTGTTGCCCCAGTACGAGCCTTGGTTTGACTTGGTGCACTTAGAACCCGCATCGTTCGATCGCTTTTGGAAGCCTCACCGCAACATCGTGGTGCTGGAATTGGCTGATCGGGTAGATACTCAAGTGCCGCAGGTCCAGATTTTTAAGGAAAAGTATGCACGTGAACAGCTTTATGTGGTGGGCAAGGCGCGCAGTGCCAATGCACTGGCGGGCGCGCTGCATGAACGTTCCCAGGAGTTGTTGAGCGCCTTCCACAGCATCGAAGTGGATCGGTATGCCGGCTTGATTTCCCTCAGTCAGAACGAGGTCATTCGAGATGAATTGGGCAAACGGCTTGGGTTGCAGTTGACCGTGCCGCGGGACGCTCGCTGGGCGAAGAAGAACGCAGAATTTCATTGGATCGATCGCCAATTGACACGAATGAAGGGCGGCGACAACCACGATGTGCAGCAGGGGTTCTTCATTTACCGAGAGCCTTATGTGAGCGACGAACAATTTTCCATGGGAGAACGCTTGCGCAAGCGGAACGAGGTCCTGAAGGCGCACGTGCCCGGACCTACTCCCCGTTCGTA
>CALKYI010000284.1 GCA_938003665.1 uncultured Flavobacteriales bacterium | reverse complement strand
TGCTGTTCACCATTTTCTGGGCGGGGGTGTCAAAATTGTACGTCCAATCCCAAACTTCTGATTCTTCGAACCCATGATCCGCATTCCTTTCTTCTCCATATGCCTTCTGGCAGCCGGAGCAATCCAAGCACAAACACCCAGTTTGATTGAAGCCGTCGAATACGACCCCACCGCGAATCGGTGGTTCATTTCCAACGGATCCAGCATCCTCGAAACCGCGGATGGCGGAGCGAGCTATGCCTACTTCGGGTCGGGCTCAGCCACCCACGGCATGGAGGTAGTTGATGGGCACCTGTTTGCCATCGGGAACAACGTCGTACGCGCTTACGACCTAACAACGGCAGACCTCATCGGGTCCCTCTCCATCCCCGGTGCCGGGTTCCTCAACGGAATGGGCAGCCGAAGTGGCGAGCTCGTCATTAGCGATTTTTCCAACGGCAAATTGCACCGGATCGACATCACCGACCCCGCCAACATGACCACTGAGGTACTGGTGAGCGCCACCGGAACAACACCAAACGGCGTGGTCATCGACGAAGCCAACAACCGCGCCATCGTGGTCAATTGGGGCGGCAATGCGCCGATTTTGGATGTGGACCTTGCGACGGGTGAATTCAGTATCGTATTGAATTCCGGACTGGGTAACTTGGACGGGGTGGACATGGACGGTACTGGCCAGTTTTACGTAAGCTCGTGGTCACCTGCCCGCATCACGCGGTACGCAAATGACTTCTCCACTTCAGAGACCGTGGTCCAAGGTGCCAACTCCGGCCTCTCCAACCCCGCGGACATTAGCTATGCCATTCAGACGGACACATTGGGTGTAGCAAACAGCGGCAGCGGCACGCCGTCGTTTCATGATTTCGGAACGACCAATCAAGTTGAAGCAATCGAACCGGAAGAATTCGCCCGTTGGACGGCTGAAGGACTTTCACTTTCCTCCCCCATGGCAGGCACTTGGCACATCCAGGCGTACAATTACACGGGGCAGCTGCTGGATTCCCAGCGCATTGACCTACCGAATGCCCCAACGCTCGTCCCGCTGGAAAGGTTGAATTGGGATGCATCATTGCAACAGATTTGGCAGATCACTGCTCCCTCAGGCCGGCAGATGAGCGTCAGGCCGGATCAACGTCAACGATGAGCCGGATGCGCTTGAAGCGTTCATCGGCTTGGAAGGCATCGAGGTCCTCCTTGAGTAACGCCTTGTAAGCATCCGGACGCAATTCGCGTTCGAATTTCACCAACAGAACGCGGTGGTGCAGGTCGTTGATGCGGCTGATCATGGGCGTCTCCGGACCGATGACCCGGGCCATAAACCGCTGGGTCAAACGGGCTGCGAGCACTTCAGCCGCGGCTTCCAACCGCTGCACATCGGTGTGCTTTAAGGTCAAACGGACCAACCGCACAAAGGGCGGGTACCGGTAATTCTTGCGCTCAATCAATTCCTGATTGACCAACCCCATGTAATCGTTTGCCATGACCTTGGTCATCACCCAGTGGTCCGGGTTGTAGGTCTGCAGGATGACCTTGCCCCGCTCACCCGAACGGCCTGCCCGCCCCGCTACCTGCGTCAGCATTTGGTAGGCCCGTTCAAAACTTCGGAAATCGGGGAAATTGAGCATGCGATCCGCACTCAATACGCCCACCAGCCCGACGTGGGCAAAATCCAAGCCCTTGGTGACCATTTGCGTTCCCACTAAAATGTCAAACTCGCGGTTCGCAAACGCCCGAACCAACCGCTGGTGTCCGTGGCGGCTGCGGGTGGTGTCCGCATCCATGCGAGCCGCACGGGCATCGGGGAAATGTTCCGCCAACTCCTCTTCGATGCGTTCGGTTCCAAGGCCCTTGGGCTTCATCGTGGATTTACCACAGGAAACGCACACCGGCGGTGGCGGATCCACCACGTACCCGCAGTGGTGGCAGTTCAATTCATTTTTCCATTTGTGGACGGTCAACGGTACGTCGCAGCGCTCACATTCCGGAATCCATGCACACGTCTCGCATTGCCACATCGGACTGTAGCCCCGCCGGTTTTGGAACAAAATGACCTGGCGCCCGGACTCGAGTACCGCCTCCATTTCCAATTTCAACAAGCGCGAAAAATGCCCGAACATGGCACGTTGCCGGTGGGCCTTTCGCAAATCGGCGCACCAAATTTCCGGGAGCATCACGCCGCCGTAGCGCTCGCTCATCTCCACCCGATCGATGCGCCCTTGGGTCGTGAGCCAATGCGTTTCGACGGAAGGGGTCGCCGATCCCAAGACGCAAAACGCCTGGTCGCGGGCCGCCATCCACATCGCCACATCCCGGGCCTGGTACCGGGGCGCCGGATCGTGTTGCTTGAAGCTGGGCTCGTGCTCCTCATCCACGATGATCAAACCAAGCTGTTGCATCGGCAAAAACAAGGCGGACCGAGGTCCCACGATCAGTTTGGGGGTGGGCCGTCCTTTACCAAGTACCTCGAGCCA
>CALKYI010000283.1 GCA_938003665.1 uncultured Flavobacteriales bacterium | reverse complement strand
CAGGTGGCAGTGGAATCAGTCCGATTTATTGCTTGATTCAACAGCTGGTGCAGGAGGGAGTGCGCCCGACGTTGTACTATGGAAACGCATCAGCGGAGGAAGTGATGTTTGGATCGGAATTGCGGCAGCTCGCCGATGCCGGTCAGTTGGATCTTCACGAGTTTACCGGCAGGGCGATGCTGGACGGCCTGAGACCAGAAGATTTTGAAGAAGCTGCGGCCTACATCTGCGGACCTGCAGCCATGAATCGAGCGGTGGCGGATAAGCTCGGGGCATTTGGAGTTCCAAGTGGGTCCATTCGCATGGAATCGTATGGTCGATCGGCCTCGACATCCAATTCAGGTCAATTGGCCTGGAAGGGGCTGTTTGGCCGAAAACGGAAGATTCATGTAAAATCGAATCAAACGGTGCTCGCGGCTTTGCAGTCCCAAGGGGTTCGACAAGATGCGGCTTGTATGGTCGGCGCTTGCGGTACCTGTGAAGCCCGGGTGCTTGAAGGTCGCGTACAGTGCAATGGAAGAGTTCAGCGTGCGGGCGACCGCGTGACGACTTGCACTACCACGGCAATGGAAGGTGAACGCGCACTGCTCGGACCGGTAAACCGGTTGAGTCGATCGCAGTGGTATGCAGCCGCCTTGGTCATCGGGGCGGTATTCTTCGGCTTGTGGAACGTACCTCCGGGACTGGGAATGTCGTCGAAAGGGAGCATGAATACGGGGCATTCCAATTTGAAATGCGAATCGTGCCACAAGAAGGCGCCCGGTTCGTTGCGCCAACAACTGGCTCACAATGCTCGAACCGCAGTTGCCTTGCACGAGCACGATTGGGTAGCGGTGGGTTATGCAGAAGTGGATAATGTGGTTTGCCAGTCGTGCCACGAGCGTCCGAACGATCGCCATCCGGTTACACGATTTGAAGAGCTGCGGTTCGCCGCACAACGAGAGGCCCTCGGTGTCCATCGCTGTGTGAACTGCCACGGGGAACATACGGGGGGGCGGGTCGGTGTGATAGAAATGGATTACTGCCAACATTGCCACAGCCCCATGAAGGTCGTGGATGATCCGATTGACGTACCCCACGCCGAATTGGCTGAAACCGGACAATGGTCCACGTGTTTGACGTGCCATGATTTTCATGGGAATCATATGTACGAAGTACCGACGCGCATGGCCAACAGGTTGCGAGAATCCGAAGTGCGCGATTACTTTGAGGGCGGACTGGACCCGTATGGAAATAAAAAGCGATACAACGCAAAAAATGAGGACTAGAATGAAAAGTTGGCTGAGGTCGGGAGCCTTGATTTTAGGAGGATTGTTGGCGTGCGCCGATGCCCCAATTCACGCCCAAGAAAACGCAAGTGATGAGGACCGCATCATGCTTCAAGTACGTCCGCGTTCGGAATGGCGAGACGGGTACAAGCGCTTGAGGCAACCGGGCGAAGCAGGGGAGTTGCTCACCATGCAACGCACCCGCTTGACGTGGCACCACGGCACCGAGAAATGGGAAGTGCGGCTCGGCTTTCAGGATGTTCGCACGTTTGGAGATATGGCGGGTAACACGGCGGGCTACGGCGAGTTTGCGGCAACGGAATCATGGGGCGCCTGGAAACCAAATGCCAACACCCGAATCACCGCAGGACGCCAACGCATCGCTTTTGATAATGAGCGCGTGGTCGGCGCGGTCAACTGGTCGCAGAATGGTCGTTTCCTCGATGGGTTTCGATGGGACCAAACCACTTCCATCGGCACCACCACGGCCGCATTGACTTGGGATGCACCTGCGGGATTGACCCGCATCATGGGGTACCACGTTTATTCGAATGAGCGGCATCGCTTATCCTTCCTCTATTTCGATCAAAAGAATTCATTGGACCCCACCGCTTCGGTGGTCACGGCAGGGGCCACGTGGACAGGAGAGGCCAAAATCGAAGGCCTTTCTTGGGTCGTTGAAGGCTATGCACAGGAAGAAGCCAATGGTCAGCCGGCATCGTACATGGGCGTGGCAGAACTCCACTACAAATCAAAGGTTTTAGGCAAGGCCTTGTTGGCGTTGGACTGGCTCGAAGGGGATGCGCGTGGCCGAGCGTTTCATCCCTTCCTAGGCACCAACCACCGCCACTACGGATGGATGGACCAGTTCTATGTGGGTATACCAGCTAATGGCATGGCCGATGCACGGATGCACTGGTCCAAACCCTTTGGGAAGGCAGTGTGGAAAGCGAAGTGGGACGTGCGGTACCACCGCTTTTACAGTCCTTCATTCGACGCCCTGTACGCCAACGAATTGGATGCAGTGCTCGTCTTCAATCCGACCCAATTTGTCAAAGCTTCGATTGGGTGGTCTGTCATGACCGCGACCGATGCCATGTACGCTTCCCAGAACCGCACGGCTATTGATCAAGGCTGGCAGCAGTGGGGGTGGATTGCATTGAATTTTTCACCCACAATCCGACTTTAATCCTGCGAAGTGATGAATCGTGTCACGAAATTTTGGGTGGTGTCGTTCATGGGGTTCGCAGCCGTTATGGTTTACCTCTTTGCATCTGCGCCGACTCCGCTTCAAGCGGCTGATGCAGCGAAGAAATCCTATTCGACGCAAGAAGCCATGGCGATGCTGGCGTTGGAAAACGATGTGACGCGCACCCTTTATACCAAAGCCATCGTAGGCGCAGGAAAGCCGCGAGGCCTTGCCTTTTCAGAACATTGGGCAGACCCCGAAGTCATCGACGGCCCGCTTCCAGCGCTGTTCTTGCGCGGTATAGCGGATGAACTAAAAGCGAGCGACGTGCCGCTGGGGCTGTACCTCGGGTCGGATTTCCCCATCGAGGCATCCAATCAATTTCTAGGGCGTCAGGCAGAGGCCTTCTCGCAAATGCGAGGAGACCACGCTCCCCAGTACTTCATGGATGAGGTCACCAACGAGACCATCGGTATGTATCCGGATTTCGCCTCGGCTGCGGCGTGTGTTTCCTGCCACAACGAGCACGAGCGGACGTCGAAGTCCGATTGGCAGCTCGGGGATTTGATGGGAGCCACCACGTGGTCGTATCCGGGTGACTCGGTGACAACCGATGAGTTGGTTGCCATGCTCAAGGCGTACCGCGCTGGAGTTTCTTCGGTTTGGTCACGGTACCTTGGTGAGATTCAGGCCATGAATCCGGACGTGCAGCCTGCCATT
>CALKYI010000282.1 GCA_938003665.1 uncultured Flavobacteriales bacterium | reverse complement strand
GGAAGGAGAGGAAACGGTTGAGTTGGCCATTGAGGTCACTTCCGGAGAAGTGGTGGTGCTCATCGACACCGTAACCATTCACATACAACCTTCGGATTTGACTTATCCCGTTTACGACATTGCTACGGTGCGTTCGGTGGATTTCGTTTCCGGGGTCACAGACAGCTTGGGTGTATCCTGTGAGCTGCGCGGCATCGCGCACGGGTGGAACGACTACCCGTCAGGGCTCCAATTCACGTTGATTGACTCCACCCATGGCATCAATGTTTTCAGTCCGCTCTCTGATTTCGGCTACGAAGAAGTGGTTCCCGGTGACAGCTTGCGCATCCGAGGGACCATTGCGCAATTTGCTGGATTGACTCAGATCATTGCGGACACCGTGATTTATGAAGGGTCGGGCTTCCTCACCGAACAACCGGAACTTGTTCAAGAACTGAACGAAGACACAGAATCCCACGTCATTCGACTGAAGTGTGTAGAGCTCGTGGATCCGGCGCAGTGGACGAACAGCGCGCCGAGCTTTGAGGTGGACATTACGACCGGAGCCGATATCTACACCATGCGCATCGACGCCAACACGGACCTGTTTTTGACGGAGCCGCCAGTGGGCGTGTTTGGCGTGACGGGCATTGGTGACCAGCGCGATTTCGACGCACCTCACTTTGAGGGTTACCGCATTTCCCCTCGCTATCAGTCGGACATAACGGAACCAGTGGATGCAGCCTTTACAGTGGTGTCCCCTTGGAATTTGCTCGATGGCAACCTTGAGATCGAAAACCTCAGCACCGGGGCCGCCGGTTACTACTGGACCTTCGGCGACGGCGGAACCAGTGAGGAGGAAACCCCGGAATACAGTTACACCGAAGAAGGGGTCTATGAAGTGAACCTCACGGTATACAGCACGGACGGATACTGCTCAGACCAAGCGGTCGTGGAGGTGGACGTGATTGTGGTGTCTGTGGATGAGCTTGATTTTGAGGCCAGTGTGTGGCCCAACCCCGCAACCGGAATGGTCATTTTTGGATCCGACGCCACCATCAATCAAATCGATCTGTTCGGAATGGACGGCCGCATGCTGGCCACCCATTCACCGCTTCAACCGCGATTTGCCTTGGATGTATCCGGATGGCCGGCAGGGGTCTACGTGGCACGCATCACCACACCGAAAGGCGTCAAGTCGGTTCAGCTCATTCGCGCGGCCCGCTGATCAGCAGGTCGCCCCGAATAGTCCGAGCAACAACAACAGGTCGGCAACCGACACCACGGCATCGTTGGTGAGGTCGCCCGGGCACAAATCCAGTGCGCTGCACACACACAGCTCCAACCCGTCGTTGACCCCGTCGCTATCGCTGTCAGCATCCAATGGGTCGGTGCCGTACACGTTGATTTCAAGCGCATCACTCAACCCATCCCCATCGGTGTCGCTGCATGCGTCCCCCACGCCGTCGCCATTGAAGTCCCCTTGGTTGGGGTTTTCGGCGTAGATGCAATTGTCCTCGAAATCATCCACCCCGTCTTCATCTGAATCGGGCGCTGAACCAAGCATGTCGCCCAACCCCAAGTCGCCGACAACAATGAAGTGGTCGGAAGCGTCGAGGGCATCATCGGCCTGCAAGCCCAATTCAGCGAGCCGCGCGGCGCTCATGTCAGCGGTGCGCACCACAAACCCCGCCTTCAAATCAATGGAAGCATCGGACGTGATGAGGTAATCGAGCTTTCCGGGCATCCATTCGGAGTTGATGTTGCCACTCATCCACGTGAAGTCAAACGGGTGGTCTGTCTGCAGGAGGGGGTGCTCTGTGAGCGCGGTTCCGTCCCAGTCGGGGTTGAAGTCAGGGCCGTACGCATTTTCGTTGCTGATGTCGCCTGTGACCAAGGTGTAAATCGGCGCTTCCAACCCCACCATGTTGAGGTCACCACCGTACACAACGGGGGTGTTCCACGGAATACTTAATTCCCCTTCACCCGCAATGGCGTCCCGCAAGAATCCCATGTACTCGTCCGCTTCCGCCTGGCGCTGTGCCTCGTTCGAAGAACCCCCGCAGCACTTCAGGTGGCTGCTGGTCACGAGCAACGGCACCCCCCAATCCGGATGGCCTTCGACCAATGCGGGGAATTGCCTCGTCACCGACGCGTACGAGGAAAGGATGTCGCCCTTGGCGGCAACCATCAAATCCCAGTCGTCTTCTACCACGTTCCATGAACTCCCACCTTCGATGCGCAACCAATCGTTCAAAAGGTTTTGGACGTAGGTTGGGCTGACATCGGACACCTCGGACAACGCGAGGATGTCCGGGCTGACAGCTTGCAAAATTCGCTCCATAGCCTGCTGGGCATTAGGTTGGTCCATTCGGCCGTTCATGTTCCAAAAGGCGATGCGGTCAAGCGTGCCTTCGGGCCGTTCGATGCTCATCGGGAGGAAGGGCACTTGCGATTCGCTCAAGGCGTGGCCCATCCCTTCTTCCGGGAAACCAACCTGGGTGGCATTGTCATACCATTTGATGCGAACGTCCGGCCCAATGACTTGAGCCATATCCCGGCTGAAAGCAATTTCAAATTCCTTCCCACTGTAGGTAGGTGCTGCCCGCATGCCCACTTCGTTGAACGACTCTATACCCGATCCGTTTGTGTAGCGGATGGCTTGCCGGGTGGCCAAGTTGATGAGCAAATCAACTCCGAGTCCTTGACTCGCGTAGTCCACGCCTGTGTTGGGGTCGTCGTCGAGGTCCAAGAGGATGCGGAAATCGTTGGGCAGGACGTCTTCATCCAACGCCACCTCTTCGACCATCTCAATGTGCAGGTACAACCATTCGGCATTGCTGGTGACCGCGGCTGCCACAAACGGACCGCCCTCGGTATCCGTGTTGTGTGGGATGCCACCCCAATCTTCAAATTGGTTGTCCAATTGAATTTGCCCCCACACAGGGAAGGCGAGCAACACGAGGAAGGGGAGAATTAGGTTTTTCATACCGGACCGAATTAAAGTGCAAGCAAGTTACGGGTAGATTTGCCGGCATGAGTCGCCGCCAAAGTACCTGGATGCTTCACTTCATTGTCCTGATTTTCGGGTTCACGGGAATTTTGGGCAAACTCATCTCGCTGGACGCGGATCAGTTGGTGTTCTGGCGGGTGCTGCTGGGGGGAGGTTTGGTGTGGTTGTGGCTCGCGGTATGTGGTCGCGTTCAGCGCTTCCCATTGCGGAGCTTGTGGAAGGTGGCCTTGGTGGGGTGTACGGCTGCGGCACATTGGATTGCATTTTTCGCGAGCATTAAGGTGAGCAACGTTTCGGTAGCGTTGGCGACGCTGGCTACCACTCCGGTTTTTGTCAGTGTGGTGGAGCCGCTGGTGCACAAGCGCCGGGTGGACGTGCGGGAGGTGGTGCTGGGTGTGGTGATCATTGGTGGATTGCTGGTGTTGTTGTGGGGTCCGGCGCCGGATGGTGCGGTAAGCGACTTGAGCCAGTACTACCTCGGCGTGGGACTGGCATTGGTGTCCGCGGCATTGGCTGCGGTGTTTGCTACACTCAATTCAGTCCTTGTGCGCTCCCACGATTCAGCGAATTTGACACGGGTGGAATTGCTCAGTGCAGCGGTGGTTCTGGCCGTTTTATTCTTGGCACAAGGCAAGGGATTGGAGGCCGCACATTGGAGTGTTCCGCGTGAAGATTGGCTGTGGTTGGGGCTGCTGGCAACGCTTGCCACGGCGTTTGCCTTCCTGATGAGCATCGAGGTCATGAAGGAGCTTTCTCCGTTCACCACGGCGGTGGCCATCAACTTGGAACCGGTGTATGCGATCGTGTTGGCCGCGTTGATTTTTGGGGACGAAGAGCGGATGCACGGTGGGTTTTACCTCGGCGCAGCCATCATCGTTGGTGCGGTTTTCGTGGACGCCTGGTTCAAACGCCGCGCCCGGTTGAAGGAGGCTTAGGCGACGAAAAGCTCGGCCGCAATAGCGTCGGCCATCACCCAATGCGGTTCTGCGATGCGGTAGACCTCTCTGCTTATTTCTTGCAGCACTCCTTGATCTATTAACCGCTTCCACGCCTCCGGTTCAGTCACATCGGGCCGCAGGCCAAAACGGTGTGCTAGTTTGGCGAGGTCAATGCCCCGGGCGGTGCGCAAGCCGGTCATGAGGGATTCATTGTAACGATCGGTGGAGGAAAGCGTTTCGGTTTCGCACGGCAAATCCGCTGCGCTGGATGCGCCACCCAAGGTGCGGATGTACTTCGGGTTGTTGGCCACATTGGCGTACCGTTGCGTTCCATCAAACCCGTGCGCCCCGGGACCAATGCCCCAATACGGCAGCCCCGACCAGTAGTGCTGGTTGTGCACGGCGTGGCCACTGGGTTTGGCCCAGTTGGACACCTCGTAATGCTCAAATCCCGCTTCCGCCATGGCGTGGCATAGCTGTTGGTATTCAGCCTCCACTGCTTCATCTTCGGGGACGTTTTGCGCTCCCTGCTCCACGCGGCGGCCTAACACTGTTCGGTCCTCCACCGTGAGGATGTAAGCGGATAGGTGGTCCACGGGTAGGGCGGTGAATTGCTTCAGTTCGTCTTCGAAGGACAGCGTCCGGTTGGGCAATCCGTAAATCAAGTCGGCTGAAATGTGGCGGAAACCCACCTCGGCTGCTAGGCGCACCGCTCCTGCCGCGTCTTCAGCGGAATGCTGCCGGTTCATCCAATCGAGTTGGTTTTGATCAAACGATTGCAAGCCAATAGACAGGCGGTTGATGCCCATGTCCAACCACGCTTCGAGCCGCTCCGACGTCACGTCTTCCGGGTTGGCCTCCAAGGTGACCTCCCGGCAATTTGGTGCATGAGGGAGCATGCGCTTCAATAAGGCCTCCAGTCCAGACAGGTGAAAAAGGGAGGGGGTTCCACCACCAAAGTAGATGCTTTGAAGTTGCTGGAAATCGGGATTTTCCGCGGCGATGCGCAGGTCCAATTCCCGGACCAAAGCCGCCTCCATCGCCGCCATCGTTTGGATGTTGGTGGAGAAATGGAAGTCGCAGTAATGGCATGCAGTTCTGCAGAATGGAATGTGAATGTAAATCCCAAACATGCCCCCAAGTTCGCTCCAAA
>CALKYI010000281.1 GCA_938003665.1 uncultured Flavobacteriales bacterium | reverse complement strand
GGGTTTGACGAAGGTGAGCGGCTCGAAGCGGCCGCCGATCCGGAACGGCATTGCCGGGAAATCATCATGCCCGAAAAAGTACAACAGCAGTTGGCCTACGTTCGCTCGGCCACGTTTGGTTCAGACATTCGGGTAATCGCCCGAACGTTCTTCCGCATTTTCAAACGATGAAAGCAACGGCTTGAATACGTCCAGCATGCGTTCAGCTTTCTCCTCATCGCCTTCTTCGCGCAGCGCATACGCTACATTTCGAACCAGGCGCTGGACAATCTCCATGGAATGGGCCGGGCGCCACTGCCGTCCCGTCTCACCGCCCTCTCCTTCGATGTGGCTTAAAAATTCAGAGACATCGTCGGGACCGATGACTGTCCCTTGGCTGTACGGGTTGATGTAAAACAAAATGCCCGCTTGCCCCTTTTGGGCCGTTTCCCCGACAAACGCATCATCGCAATACGCCAAAATGAAATGGTTGGGAAGATTGATCCCGCGCACTGGAATCTCCAGTGCTTGTGCGACGGACAGGTATAACATGCCCAATCCGACGGGGTTGCCTTTCTTTCCGGCCAGCACCCCCGTGGGCAGGGCCTCTGAAGGCACGTGGGGGATACGCCGCACCCCTTCGAATTCGTGGACAGAGAAGAAAATGTGATTCAAGATGCGCACCTGCTCGAGGGCCGTGAGTTCTTCGTTGAGCTCGAGCCACACCTCTTTTTTGAGGGACTCAAAAGCATAATTCGAGTCTGCTACCTGCCACGCTGGGTCAACCGCGCGCTGCACCAATTGAGCGCCGGCCCATATGTCCTGTCCTCCGCATTCCATCCACGCCGCCAACTCCTCTCGAATGTCCGATTGCTGGAGGCCTTCCTGCAATTTGGTCAGCCGCGACTGGAACAGGGCACATTCCCTTCCAGACAGTGCAGCATCGTTGACAAACGGCAGGACGTCTTTGCCCTTGGAGAGGAGTCGATCGCGCACGTGGTCGTACACCGTTTCATCCGGATCATCCATCAAGGCCAACAACGCGTGAATCTCAGAAATGCTCATGGTACTCTGGGCTTCGTTCCAACAGGGTTTAGACTGGTACCAAATCTAAAAATCGGCCCAAGCTGATAAAGGATGGTAAAAAGCACTTATCCAATCGGACCTGTGGAATCCCTCGGATGCAATTGCGTACCTTAAGGGTATGCGTCTGTCCCACTCCATGCCCCAACCCCGGTGGAACCCGAACGTGCTCGATGCCAATCGGCTGTTTTACGCGCTGTGGACTACGGCTTTGTTCCTGCTGTTGATTTGGGGCGTGTACGCCATCAATGAGACGTATGCGTTGAATTGGCGCCGCTGGGGCAATCACCCGCGGGAATGGGAGCATTGGATCGGGGTTTTTACCTACCCCTTCTTGCACGGCGACCTCGAACACTTGTGGAACAACACTGCGACGTTTTTCACGCTCAACGGCTTGCTGTTCTATTTCTACCGGTCAATTGCTGCACGCACGTGGATCTTACTCTACCTCCTCTCAGGTGTGGGGTTGTGGATCTTTGCCAAAGGCGGCAACCACATCGGTGCCAGTGGCATCAACTACGCGCTGGCAGCCTTCCTCTTTACATCGGGCGTGGTCCGAAAGTCCCAACTGCTGCTGCGGGTGACGTTGCTCGTGGCGTTTCTCTACGGCGGCATGGTCTGGTGGATGCTGCCCATTGACGAACACATTTCATGGGAAGGGCACATCGCAGGAGCAGTGAGTGGACTGCTGATGGCGGTGGTGTTTCGTAAAAAGGGGCCCCTTCCCGATCTGGAGTTGCAAGCTCCGGCTCCTGATGAACGCTTGCCCGAGTGGTGGGCCGCCGCCCACCCGGAGCACCCGGATGTCGTTCGCCAGCGGGAATTGGATTCCAATCAGACAACCACCGCAGAAGATGGCACTGCCCACGACGTCCAATTCCGCATCGTCCCCAAATCCAGCTCCAACAAAAACGCCCCGACCGACGGCCGAGGCGAATTGGATTCGAAAGGGTAAGCTCGTTCGCCTAGGCGTTGAGCATGACAGGCATCACAAGCATCAGTACGTCCTCACCTTCTTCTTCGGCTTCCGTTGGCTTGATGATGCCCGCACGGTTTGGTGCTGACATTTCCAAGGACACCTCCGCACTGGAAAGGTTGTTGAGCATGTCCATGAGGAAGCGGCTGTTGAAGCCAATCTCCATGTCCTCTCCCGTGTAGCTGCAATTCAAACGCTCACTGGCTTCGTTCGCGAAGTCAAGGTCCTCTGCGCTCACGACCAATTCGCTGCCGGCGAGCTTCAGCCGCACTTGATGCGTGGTCTTGTTCGCAAAAATGGAAACACGGCGGATGGCCTGCAAGAAGCTGGTTCGGCTGATGACCATGCGGTTGGGGTTGTCCTTCGGAATGACCGCCTCGTAATTGGGGTATTTGCCCTCGATGAGACGGCAAATGATGGTGACGTCGTCAAATTGGAAGCGCGCGTTGGAATCCGTGTACGTCATCGTCACGGCTTCTGCGTGTGAGGCCGCGTTTTTCAGCAGGTTCAATGGCTTCTTGGGCACGATGAACTGCGCATTGGATGTCGCTTGGACGTCGTTGCGGCCGTAGCGCACCAGGCGGTGCGCATCCGTGGCAACGAACCGTACACTTTCGGAATAGAACTCGAAGAAAATGCCGGACATCACCGGACGCAAATCGTCGTTGCCCGCCGCGAACAACGTGCGGTTGATCGCACTGATCAATGCGTTGGCATCAATGGTCATACTCGCTGCATCATCCAACTCTCGTGACTTCGGAAATTCATCGCCGTTGGCGCCGGTCAATTTGTACTTACCCGCATCGCTGGTCAATTCAATGGCGTACGTCGCAGGGTCAACTTTGAACGTCAAGGGAATGTCTGGGAAGGCCTTGAGGATATCCAAGAGCATTTTGGCCGGC
>CALKYI010000280.1 GCA_938003665.1 uncultured Flavobacteriales bacterium | reverse complement strand
TCAATCATGCCCCAACGCCTTGCGCACCACGTCGTCGTCCGCGTGGGCGGGCATCGTCACCTTCAAGCGCGGCTCCTGCTCCATCGCTCGGCGGATGGCCCATTCGGCCCCTTCATTGCGCGCCCAGCTGCGGCGGGCAATGCCGTTGTTGACATCCCAGTGCAGCATGGAAGTGAGGCGGCGTTCTGAATCGGCGCTGCCGTCGATGAGCATGCCAAATCCGCCGTTCATCACCTCGCCCCAACCGACGCCGCCGCCATTGTGCAGCGAAATCCAGGTCGCACCGCGGAAGGCGTCACCGGCGAAGTTTTGCACGGCCATGTCCGCAGTGAACGCCGAGCCGTCGTAGATGTTCGAGGTTTCCCGAAACGGCGAGTCTGTGCCGCTTACGTCGTGGTGGTCACGGCCGAGCACCACTGGCCCAGCGAGTCGGCCGTCAGCAATGGCGTCGTTAAATGCTTTCGCAATTTCCATGCGTCCCTGAGCGTCTGCGTAGAGGATGCGCGCTTGCGAACCAACGACCAGTCGGTTGGCCTTGGCGCCTTTGATCCAACGGATGTTGTCGTCCATCTGCTGCTTGATGTCGTCCGGCGCTTCTTGCATCAACCGCTCCAGCACGTCGCACGCAATCGTGTCGGTCAATTCCAAATCTTCAGCTTTGCCGCTCGTGCACACCCAACGGAACGGCCCGAAACCGTAATCGAAGCACATGGGCCCCATGATGTCTTGCACATAGCTTGGGTACTTGAACCCGTCGCCCTCCTCGTTCATCACGTCCGCTCCAGACCGGGAAGCTTCGAGCAAGAAGGCGTTTCCGTAATCGAAGAAATACGTACCGCGGGCTGTGTGCTTGTTGACCGCTTCGGCGTGGCGCCGCAACGAGGCCTTGACGTGCTTCGCAAACGCATCCGGGTCGTTGGCCATCATGTCATTGGCCTCCTCGAAACCAAGCCCAGCCGGATAGTATCCACCGGCCCATGGGTTGTGCAGTGAGGTCTGATCGGAACCGAGGTCGACAAACAACCCAGCCACATCGAACGCTTCCCACACGTCCACGACGTTGCCGAGGTACGCGTAAGACACCGCCTCTTTGGAATCCACCGAAGCCTTGACCCGGGTGGTGAGCTCCTGCACGTCCTCCACCACGTGATCCACCCAACCCTGCTCGTGGCGCTTGTACGCCGCTGCGGGATTCACCTCTGCGGTGACGCTGACCACGCCCGCGATGTTGCCCGCTTTGGGTTGGGCGCCGCTCATGCCGCCAAGCCCGGCGGTCACGAAGAGCTTTCCGGCTGGCCCTGAGCCGTCCTTGTCCTTCATGCGCACGGCGTTCAAGACCGTGATGGTCGTGCCGTGGACAATGCCTTGCGGCCCGATGTACATGTACGATCCGGCGGTCATTTGGCCGTATTGGGAGACGCCCAATGCGTTCATGCGCTCCCAATCATCCGGCTTGGAGTAGTTGGGGATGACCATGCCGTTGGTGACCACGACGCGGGGCGCATCCGTGTGCGACGGGAACAAGCCCATGGGGTGGCCGCTGTACATCACCAGGGTCTGCTCGTCGGTCATTTGGCTCAGGTACTGCATGGTGAGGCGGTACTGTGCCCAGTTTTGGAACACCCCCCCGTTGCCGCCGTAGGTAATGAGTTCCTCGGGGTGCTGTGCCACTGCCGGATCCAAGTTGTTTTGAATCATCAACATGATGGACGCCGCCTGGGTAGACCGGGCGGGATACGCCTCAATGGGCCGAGCAAACATGGGGTAAGATGGACGCAATGGGTACATGTAAATCCGGCAATACTGCTTGAGCTCCTCCACAAATTCAGGTGCAAATTCCGCATGCTGTTCCTGCGGGAAGTACCGCAGCGCGTTGCGCATGGCCAACTCTTTTTCCTTCGGCGTCAGGATTTCCTTGCGCACCGGCGCGTGGCTGAATTCAGTCGAACGCGGCTGAGGTGTGGGCAACTCGGCGGGAATGCCCGCTTGAATTTCCGCTTGAAAAAGGTGCAAATCGGTGGCGCTCATCGCTGTGGTCATGCTTTCTTGATTTTTCCGGTGCGTTTGTCAAAGCCGTAAGGACAATGCTTGCAACCGCTCTGACAACAATGACCGCGCTTGAGGTGGTATTGTTCGGTGAAAACAATGTAG
>CALKYI010000279.1 GCA_938003665.1 uncultured Flavobacteriales bacterium | reverse complement strand
CGTGTCCGACGATGGGCAGGGTACGGTGGCGGACACGACATAGGTGCCCGACTCGAAGGCCGTGAAAATTGGCCCGGTGGTGCCGTCGTTCCACACATAATCGTTGTAGCCCATGCCGGCGTCCAAAACGGCGATTTCACCGTTGCAAAGTTCGATGTCCGGCCCGAGGTCAATGGGTACCACCTCAGTCGTCAGCACCTCCACCTCATCCGTCGCGACACAGATGGCCGTCTCCGCCGTTACCGCGTACAACCCAGGTGCGGAGACCTCGAGTATCTGGGTGTCCTCGCCCGTACTCCAGGCGTACGACAAGAACCCAGGGCCGGCATCCAAAAAGTGGGGCTCCCCGTCGTTGCACAGCCCGAAATCAGCCCCAAGATCTAGCCCGGGATCGGGTGCGACCTCCACTTCCATTGTCCCGGAAACCACACCGCACGCCAACGCCATGGTCGCCGTGATGACCGCCGTCCCCGATGCTGGAAAGTCGACAAGAATCTCGCCGTTGGTCAGCTCCGTGAAGCCGGCTCCTTCGACCGTCCACTCGACCACACCTTCCAAGCACTGGCTTCCGTAGACGCTGTATGGCTGCGGCGATCCCGCGCACACGGTGGTAGCCCCTTCCAAAAAGAGGGATTCCCCGTGCACATAGCGGTGGAAGTAATTACCAAAGCTGTTGATCAAGGCTTGGAAATTGGCAAAGACCGGCTCGAACTGGGCTTGCCCGACAGGCAAATTCGGCGCCACGATGCGCGCAATGTCCCCGCCGAATGCGTTCTCGATGTAGATGTTTCCGTCGGGTGCGCGCTGCGGGTAGAAGTAGACGACCCCGCTTGGCTGATTGATGAGGGCCGCACCGGCCATGGGGTTCAACGCGTCCACACCGTCGAGTTCCACTTGGTAGATGCTCGTTCCAAACTCACCCATGAACAGGTAGAGGTACTGCCCACTTCCACTGAATTCCCATCCCACCACATCGCTCAAACCAAAATCAACCGCTAGGGACAAGGCACCCGTGGAGGCATCAAAATCCATGAGGTAGTTCCCATGCATGATGCGATCGCCTTTGGCCGTCGGGGTCAACGGCAACGTGAAGAAAACGTCCTGGGACAACTCCGACACCACTGGGTCCGATGCGACGCCCTCTTCCGTTACAAGCCATGCCAAATAGCGTCCTTCCAGCTGGTCGTAGGTGAGTAGCCAAAAGTCCACGAGGTTGCAGTGGCGCACACAGGTCAAGGCCTCTTGTCCGAAGGTCCCCAAGTATTGGTTTTTCAAGGTCACATCCCCCAATCCGTCCTCCAACGTTTCATCGATCAAGGAGTAGTACAGTCCGCCTTCCTCAGCATCTTCAGGCAAAGACGAATGGAATACGAAGTATGCGTCGGGATCGCCCGGGCGCTGCACAATCATGGAGCCGTAATGGCTGGAAGTGTTGCCCAGGAGTTCACTTCCGTTGGGCATCACTTAGTAATTGCGGTTGAGCACTTCGGTGCCTGTGCACAAGAACAGGACATCGCCTGACGCATCGCACAAGGTGGTTTTGCAGTGATCGGCGTTGGGTGGCAAGTTGTTTTCGAGCACGGGCGCAGGCGGGTCCACATTGAAATCCAAGCCGTAGGCCGATCCAAATGAATTGAAGAATAACCATTGGTTCGCTTCATTTCCCGAGGCACAGGTTCCCACAGACAGATTCAACGGCTCCGACCAATCCGAACACGTGGGTCCCTCTGCGAAGAGTTGAAGCGTGTAGGCACCTGAGGCCTCAAATTCGAAGAGGGGATTCTCGTCCTCGGAGACCGGTTGGCCGTCGATGTACCAGGTGTAGGCCGTCGCACCGGTGGTGGTGTTCTCGACCTCCAATGCCTCGCCCGTTTCGAACTGCACGGAATTGCTCGTAAAGGAGGCCTCAACAGGACAGGTCACCTCCACATCAAAAGCGGCCGTCTCGGTGCAGCCGGGCGTTTGTCCGTCCATGACCACCGAAACCACGTACGGTCCTTGCACCTCTGGAACGAAGGTGAAATCCGCTGTTGTCGCTTGAGAAGCCCCGTTAACGAACCACTCGTAAGCGACTGCGTTGGCAGAAGCATTGGTGAATGCAACGGTGCCGCCCACCTCCAATTCCAGGGCAGTGGACGCGACATTCACCTC
>CALKYI010000278.1 GCA_938003665.1 uncultured Flavobacteriales bacterium | reverse complement strand
CCGCGAGCGGGCTGCTGGACCGGGCGACAATGCCGGCACATTCCGCACCGCATCGCAGTTGATGGCAGATGAGGGCATGAGCCTGCTCGACGTCATTTGGTACGAACGCCGTGCGGAATTCGCTTGCGAAGGCGACCGCTGGACTGACCTCGTGCGCTCAGGACGCGCGGAATCGAGCCTGTTCGTTGGCGACGGTGACAAAGAAGGCAATTTCGACGACGAGAGCCTCTGGCTTCCCATTGCACTGGAAGAGACGGTCATCGCCAACGGCATGACCACGTACCCAGATGCTTCCCTTTTTGATTGATCATAACAACCATTCATAATTCTAATCCAATGAACCTTAACAAATTCATTTACGGTCTCGGGCTCACCCTTTTGGGCGGTCTCGTTTTGACCGGATGCCGGAAGGACGATCCGGAGGAACCCGGCGATACCGTCGCAACGTTCCAATACGAAATCAGCGCAGGCAACTGGGCCGAGGTCACCTTCACCAACTACTCGCAAAACGCAAGCTCCTACGCTTGGGACTTTGGCGATGGCAACACCAGCACCGAAGAGAGCCCCGTGCACACGTATGCAGCGGGTGGCACTTATGATGTCACACTGACGGCTACAGGGGCTGCAGGTTCGGCCTCACGTACAGAGACCATCAACATCGTTGACCCCAACACCGCCGGGATGTTCTTGTCAGGCGCAGAGGGTAAGACATGGTACCTCGACCGAGAAGCGATTGCCATGGGCATCGGCCCTGGACCGGGGGATGTTTCTTGGTGGTCATTCGGTGGCGTAACCCCTTTGGGTGAGCGTCCGTGCATCCTCGATGATGCGTACACCTTCAATCCGGACGGAACCTGGGAAAAGAACACGAACGGAACCTTGTTTGTCGATTCAGACGCCAACGGCGGATGGCTCGGAAACAGCTTCGAAACATGCTACGACGAGACCACGCCTGACCTCTTTGTTGGTCCCAATGGTGAGGACTTGAGTGCCTTCGCGGACGGCGGTGACTACACCTACAACTTTGACCCAGCACAAGGCATGATCACCATCGAGGGATTCGGCGCCTACATTGGACTCGCTCAGAAGACGAACGACGGCGACAGCTACATCCCCGTTTCCACGAAGATGTACACCGTCCTCAACATGGAGACCGGTGCGAATTCAGATCGCATGGAAATCGCTTTGGTCATGCCTGACGGCGCGGCTTGGACGTTCTACCTCGTGCACTATCACGATGCCAACGACCTCCCTCCCATTCCAATCGCAGGTCCTGCAGCGAGCTTCAGCTACGTGAAAGAGGGAACAACAGTGACCTTCACCAACACCTCGAACAACGCGACTTCTGCGAACTGGGACTTTGGTGATGGCAACTTCAGCACCGACTACAACGCGGTACACACCTACGCTGCGGACGGCGATTACACGGTGACCTTGACGGTCAGCGACGACAACTTCGCCACTGATGAGGCCACAGCAACCATTTCCATCAGCTCTGCTGTCTTCACCGCTGCAGACCTCTCAAGTGCAGAGGGCAAGGTATGGCGATTGGACGGTGAAGCATCCTACATTGTCGGACCTGCTCAAGGAAGCGGCGAATGGTGGGGCGGTTTGGACGCTGCCGGCGTCGTGGAGCGCTACTGCCAGATGGATGATGAATTCATCTTCTACGACGATGGAACCTTCGTCATCGATACACAAGGCGACGTGTGGGCGGAAAGCTACATGGGCGGCAACAACGAATGCCTGACCGATGAGTCATTGGTGGCTCCGTTTGACGGCTTTGGATCGGGAACGCACGCGTTCACAACAACCGGTACAGAAATCACTGTCAACGGCCTTGGTGCATACATCGGCTTCAACAAAGCCTCGAACGAAGGTGAATTGCCGAACGAAGGAACCGGTACGCCAGCTTCTACCATCACTTACGAGGTATACGAGTACAGCAACAACGATGCTGAGCGCTTGACCATCACCGTTGATTACGGTGAAAACCCAGGTGAAGCCTACTGGACCATTCGTTTGATTGCTGACTAATCAAGCACATTCTTTTGCGAGAAAAGGGAATCGGCCATGCGCCGGTTCCCTTTTTTCTTTCCCTCAGTCACGAATGGGATTGCTACTGATCAACGATCAGTATGCCGTCGGGGCGCCTGCCTATTTGCCCGCCTGCTTACCCGCCTATTTGCCCAAAACAAAAAAGGGAACTCGTACGACGACAGTTCCCTTTCTTTTCAATTGAGCCCCCGCTTATTCAGGAATCTTGATGAATCGTCCGACGTCCACGGTTTCGTCTTCGCGCAGGATGAACACGTTGTACAGACCGGCGGCCCAATCGCTTACATCGATGCGTTCTTGGATGGTGGAAACGTCGCGGAAGACCTTCCCGTAAACTGGACGGCCGCGGTTGTCGTAAATGCTCAAGGTCAAGTCTTGGCGGAAGAACAGACCGAAAGCGATGTTGACCTCATTCACCGTAGGGTTCGGGTATGCCACCACGGTTTGGTATGGGAATTCAAACGCGGTATCGTCGTCGATGTCACCGAGGTACTTGAATTCAATCCAGTTCAAATTGAACGGCGCCGCGGTCACAAGGACGCGCAACTGGTATTCACCGGACGCATTGAGGGTAACCGTCTCCGTGGTGGTCTGCCACGTCTGCCACCCACCAGTGGACGGGAATTCAGCTTCGCACACGTACGTATTGATGCCACTGTCGTGCAGCAGCACCAACTCAACCCCGCCTGCGCTTTGTGACGCCGTGCGGAACGAAACGTCGTAATCGCCGCTGTACAAGACATTGACATCGTACAGCATGTAATCACCCGGATCGAGGTAGCCGACGTTCAGGCCGCCTCCAACATCCGTGGTGCTCTCAATCTCCACGCCTTCGGCTTCCACAAAATTCTCAACCTCAATCCAACCGGGAATCGGGTAGACGAAATCGAGCGTGTTATCAACCGGCTCCTGCGTGAACTGCTGCAAACTGCTGCCATCAGCAGCTGTAATGCCAGAACCCGTGTAGGAGATGGTCAAGTCTTGCGTGGCCAAGAGTAGCTCATCCATATCGAAGACGATGGTTTGGTCGTTTTCGGTACTCATGTTCAAGGCATTGAATGCAAGCGGCACACCGCTGTCGAAGATTTGGAAATCCGACACCTGGGCATTGAGTGGTTGGCTGATCGGCTTGTTCAACGTCAAGGCAATCTGGTTGGCATTGAGCGTGCGTGCTGTCAAGTACGCCATGTCCACCTCATCAGCGGGGATGCCGGTAAACGTAAAGTCGAAGCTGCCGACGTTGAATCCCGATTGGTCCGCCTGAAAGCGCACCGTCTGCACACCTTCCATCAGCAGTACGTCCTCGATGGTCAGGGTGGCCCAATTGCTGGTACCGCCTGTCGTCTGTACGTTGATCGACGAGGTGACTTGGACACCGTCGACGTTTAAGTGGAAAATGCCGTTCGAGCCGTCCGCCGCCACACGCACATCGATGTCGTACAAGCCAGAGGTCGCTACATCCACCGTGTAGTCCATCCATTCGTCCATGGAAATCCACCCCACGTTGTAGCCGTTGGAATTCAACTGGTCCGTTGAAAATTCGATGTCGACGCCATCGTTGCGGTACTGCCAACCGTTGTTCCACGCCGTGAACTCACCGGTCGTCACATGGAACGTGGCCACCTGCTCATCGTTGTAAGCGTAGCCTTGGCGGCCCAAGTCAAAATCAGTCGCGTACACCAAACCGGGCACCGGATGCGGCTCCCCGTGGAAGGGCTTGGTCTCATCCGTAGCCACCTGCCGGAACATGGCATCAGGGACATTGGTCTGGATGACGCAATTCTCAGTTTTCAATCCCTCGGCCAATTCCATCAACGAAGCCGTAGCGACTTCCACCGAAGGCTGCAGTGCATTCCCGTTCCAGTAGTCGAGCAAATCCTGGTAGCCATCGGTCTTGGCGATGGACATGGGGCAAGAGATGCTTTCGATTTTCTTCAGTGGCCACCACGCCCAGCCCATATTCAAATCCTCAAGCAAGTGGATGGCATCCCGGAACCAAGCGTTGCCATTTTCACCGCTTTCTCCGACGTAAAGCGGTACGTTGTGTTCGTCGCGGAGGGAGGTCACAAACTCCATATCCACCGGCTCGTTCTTACTCCAGTATTTGTGTGGAGAGTATACCAGTTGATCGTCCCACGGCGGGGTCAAACCCGTGAAGTCATTGGCAAACCAGTTGCCCTCGATGAAAATGATGTGGTCCGGGTCGACCGTGCGGATGCTGTCTGTGCATTGCATGTACAGGCTGCGCAAAGCGGATCCATTCGGAAGGTTCCAGTTGGGTTCGTTGAGCAAGTCGTACCCGGCGACCCATTGCTCGCCTACGTAGTGCTCGGCAATGCGCTTCCAAAGCGCCACCATTTTGTTCTTGTTTTCGATGCTCTCCCACAGGGAAGGCTTCGCCGGATTGTAGTCAGAGATATCCTGCGCATAGCCTTGACCGCCTGGCGCGGCGTGCAGGTCCAAGATGACGTACATCTCGTTGGCGGCGCACCAAGCCACCAAACTGTCGGTCAATTCAAACCCGGTATCGATCCAGGTGTTTTCGCCGGCTACCGGCTCGTCCTCAATCGGGAGGGTCCAGAGGTTGTAGTGCATGGGGAGGCGTACGGAGTTGAACCCCCACGCCTTCAGCGAGTCGATGTCCGACTTCTGGACGTGATTGTGCAACCAGGCGTCGTACCACGCGTCGGTGTTTTCGACCCCAATGAGGTCTTCGATCATTGCGCGGATCTCGTACTGCGGCCCGGCAAATCCGCTGGTT
>CALKYI010000277.1 GCA_938003665.1 uncultured Flavobacteriales bacterium | reverse complement strand
GATCGGGTAGGATATGCTTGTCACGCTTACGAGCCTTGACGGCATCTCGCAGGTTTTGGCCGATTTGCAGTTGAATCCTTCAGAAACGGACTTGGCACTCTCTTTCGCAGATCGCTACCAAGGAACCTTGGCGTGCGATGTGACCTTCGAGGGACGTCCTGCGGCTCAGGTGCCCGTCTGGTCGCGTTTCAACCGTGGAACGCTGCCTAAAACAGCCGCACTATCGACCAACAGCGCAGGGCGTTGCACATTCCAAATTGGCCAGTTCGATCTCGGCATCAAGTCCTCGGAATTGCGCCTGGAAATCCGAATGGACGACCTCTCTCCCCGGCTCAAAGAATCGCCTGTTCAACGGCTCATTCAAAGCCTTCCGACTCCGGTGGCAACGGTGCCCATCTCCTTGCAAACTCCGACCGTATTCCTCCAAACCACGGAGCGCGTGAAGGGACAGCGTGCTGTCAATTCCGTCCTCAAAAACGCAATCGCTCAAGACATGAATGACCGGGGCATCAAGTGGGTAGATGACGCAAGCGAAGCAGATATGTTCCTGACCCTCGAGGCCGACACACGGGAAGCAGGATCCGCATCTGGCTTCTTCACGGTGATGCTGAACGCATCGGCCATCTTGAAAAACACCGACGGCCAGCCCATTTTACAGCAAAACTTGTCTGAGGTAAAAGGGGTACAACTCAGCTGGGAAGCGGCCCACAGCGAGGCATACCGCAAAGCGCAAGTAGAAATCCAAGGTGCATTCTTGAAGAAATTAATCCAGGCTTTGTACCAATAAACGCAGAATTGCGCACCTTTAAAGTTGGCATGCTAATTGAAGTTTGCAACATATCGAACGAAGAAATACCAATCCAATGAATATGAAACTCTCTTCCCTCATGCTTTGCGTCGCCGCCGTAGGCTTCGAATTGACCGGTTGCAAAGGCAAAAAAGACACCGCTTCAACTCCCGTTTCACGCGGCGAAGTGCGCATCGTTGAATATTGCTCTGGCCCCGAGGACTTGACCAATGGCGATTACTTCCGCGCGTCAGCAACAGGTACCAGCCCACAGCGTGAAATCGCAAAGAAGATTGCCCGTCAAAACGCGGAGGCTACGTTGGCCCGTGCAGTAGAAGCGACCGTTGAAATCGTAGCTGAAAACCAAGCGACGCAATTGGGCTAC
>CALKYI010000276.1 GCA_938003665.1 uncultured Flavobacteriales bacterium | reverse complement strand
GCCAGCCTTTGGCCAGGTGGCCATCGCTTCCGCCCGGGTGGGCTTCATCGACGCGACCTATCATATCAATGTTGAGGTTGGTCACGGTATTCTCCAACGGCCAAATCGGATGATCCGCATACCATTCACTGCCCAACAATCCTTTTTCTTCCCCTACCACGGTCATCAACAAAACACTTCGCTTGGGCCCCATGCCCGCATTGACAGATTCCATGAAGGCATCCGCCAATTCCAGGACCGTCACCGTTCCTGAACCATCGTCGTCTGCACCGTTGTGAATCTCACCGTCGATAATGCCCACGTGATCATAATGAGCGGTAATAACAATCAACTCGTCTCGTAGAAGTGAATCAGAACCCGGGATGTATCCAAGGACATTTTGTGCTATTACTGACTCTTCGGTTCGATCCAACGAGAACGTCCAAGACACAGCCAATTCAGCCGGTTGCATGGTCTTATTCTTGGTCCTATTCTTGGTCCATTTCTTCCAAGATTTAACCGCTGTACCTTTCCACCAATGACCCGTCGCTCCTGCATCTACCATGAAGGTCGGAATGCGCGTTCCCTCGCCGTTTTCAGGTTGTTCCCGGTCCAATCGTAAGGACTTGCGCAACAACCAGGGTTTCATTCGGCTGCGCAAGGTGCTGATGTCATCGCTCACCGCAATGACAGCCACCGCGCCACCTTCATTTGCCGCTTCACGTGCCTCGTTCAATCCGGATCCCATCGGAATCTCTACGGCTTTTCCCTCCACTTTTGCGTTGGCAACATCTGCCGCTGAATCGATGGCAATCATCGGTACATCCTGCATCTCGGTCACACGTAGGCCAGGATAAAACAGAAATTCTTCCAAAAATCCCAAAGCCTTACCGCCTGCATGCGCACTTCCCCCTTGAACCTGCGATCGAATCAATTTCACAGGTTGGTAATAGGTCGAACCATCGTACGGAGCAATACCAATGGAGTTGAAATGACTCGCTATGTATGCAGCAGCTTTTTCGGCTCCGCGTTCACCTGTCTCGCGACCCTCAAACGCATCGCTTGCCAAAACCATCAAATGGTTTTCCAAATCTCCCGCAGTAATGGTCTCCGCGTAAGGTGTAGGATCTGCAATTTGCCCAATGGCTAACTGAGGCAACCACGCCAGCAATCCAAGGAAAACAGCACAAGCTATTTTGCTCACGCGACGTTCATGGCGTCCACCTTCAAAGTCTTCTTCGAGATAAGCTTTCAAGATGGCCAATCCCTCTTCTTCCGAGACAAACCGTGCAGGAATGCAGAGTACATTGGCGTTGTTGTGCAACTTCACCAACCGTCCTACCTCCTCATTCCAAGCCAACCCTGCACGAACCTGCTGATGTTTGTTGGCTGTCATTGCCACCCCATTTGCAGATCCGCAAATCAAAATGCCAAAATCAACAGCTCCATTCGCCACATCTTCCGCAACCGCATGCGCATGATCTGGATAATCCACACTGTCTTCTGTATCAGTGCCTCGATTGATAATTTCCACTCCCTTGGATTCCAAGTACGTTGTCAGGACCTTTTTCAAGGCGGGTCCTGCGTGGTCACCTCCGATTGAAACGCGCATTTTCAAGAATTTGAGCGGCCAGTTAATTCACAACCCAGCCGTTGAAAGCGCTCATTTGATGTGAAGAACTCCACAACAACTCCACTTTTATTTTCAGCCAAACCGACTAAGCCAGCTTGACCATCAAAATTCAAAATTTTAAGCCGAGAATTTTCCCTTCCTGTTTTCCCGAAAAAAGCGCAGGTTATTGACGAGGAACGTTGGGATAAATTATCCAATTGGCCATTCATTCACACGGTGTTTAAAACCATCTTTAACCTTTGAAAATCAAGGATTCTTTTTGAGTGAAGGTGTTCAGAACTGATTCCAATTTCGTTGAGAACTCATTTTTCCAAGGCGTTTTGCACTCCCTTACCAACAGTTTCAACAGACCTATAACGATGGATTTATTTTCTAAGAAAGAGAATATATTATTGTTATGCCTGTGGATGACAACTTGCTGTTTTTCGCAGGATCTGTCGGCTGAATGCGAATGGACGGTGTATACCTTTCCAAACGGAAACAAAGCAAGCGAAGGATGTTTAATCAACGGTCAACCCGAGGGAATTTGGACGGCGTACCACGCCAATGGCCAGGTCAAAAGCAAAGGCAATCGCCGAGATTTTCAATTGGAGGGCGCTTGGGAATTTTTCGACTCGACGGGGGTGAAGCTCAGATCGGTCGAGTATGCAGCGGGCGCGAAGTCGGGTTGGGAGCGAATGTACCGGCTAGACTGAACACTGAAAGCGGAACAACATTTCCAATCGAACAAACGCGAGGGGTGGACCTATGAGTACGATGCCAGTGGCCAACGCCGAAAAGCGATTCCATTTCGAAACGATTTAGAAGACGGAAAAGGAAAGGAATACGCTGCAGACGGCCGAACCATCGCATTGCTGGAGTACGACAAGGGGTATTTGCGGAACGTGGAGAAAATCAATCGATACGATCTCCAGGGCGAAAAGACCGGCATGTGGATGGAGTGGAACGACAACGGAATCCTCATGGAACAAGGTCCTTGGCAGACCGGCAAACGCAACGGTTTGTTCCGGTTTTATGATCAGTGGGGACAACTTGAGGATGTGGTCAAATACCTTGACGGCGAAGTGGTCGTTGATGCGGAAGAGGCACAAGAGATCGATATCCGAACCACGGAACATGAAAACGGGGTGATTGCGTCACGGGCAACGTACGAGAACGGTGTTCGGGGCGGGGTGCATACGGAGTACGCTAAGGATGGAAGTATTGCACCAGCTG
>CALKYI010000275.1 GCA_938003665.1 uncultured Flavobacteriales bacterium | reverse complement strand
CGACTGTTCGCGCCGTTGCTCCCCGCCGCGCACATTGCTGACAGCGGGTTGGATCTTTGGTCGCACTGTCCGCACGTCTCGTTGGTGCTACACGATGCCTGGCTGCATGGATCTCACTCGCCCAATGACACCCTGGTGAAAGCGGAAGAATTGGCGGTAGCATGCAACGCCTTCGACATCATCAAAGGCAACTACCGCCTCAATGCATTGGACATCCGCAACGGTCAACTTGCCCTAATGTCGGTTGGAAGCGAGTGGAATACGAACGTTTGGCAAAACGGTGAGGCGGATGAGCAATCCGAAAGCTTTGCCATAGAACGCTTGGCAATTCGCGGTTTGCAGCTGACAGTCGACGACAGTCAAGTCCAAATCGAGCAAGCCGACCTGCAATTGGGCTGGACTGAATCCGGAATTGACCTGGATGGTGGCGGAGCATTTTCTGCCGTATCCACGGACGATTTTTCGACCGAAGAGCGGGTAACGTGGAACGGCAACGGTACGTGGAATCCCGCCGTGGATACAGCATTCATCTCATTGAGCTCTTTGGAGTGGAAGGGGCTACAATCCTCTGTCGACATGCGGATCAACGAAGGCTGGAGCCTTCACAGCGAGCTGAGCGGAGTCTCCTTTGAAACATTGCAGGACGTCGTCACCCTTCCGGCCTCAATGTCTGAACTAAGTACCAACGCCCGTGCGTCCGGGAGAATCGACTGGGACGGGACCACATTCCGATCCAATTGGAACATTCCCACATCGAATTGGAAGGTACCTGTTGATGGAGAAGATCTCCCTCTCCAAGGAAGTGCTCGGGTTTGGCTGAAGTACGAAAATGGCAATTGGCGAGCCGATGCTCCGGCGTTGGATCTGCGCACGGAAGGGGCGACATGGAGCGGCAAGGTCGACCGTATCCTTTTGGAGTCAGGCAGTTTCGAAGCAATCGGACGTGCTGAAATAAATTGGAACGAGGCCAACCCCACCTTCGTCCAAAACCTGGATTGGCCCGAACAAGGGCAAATGGAATGGGACGGCATGGTGAAACGAAAGCATAATGGCGCCTTCGACTGGGCCGGGACGTGGACGGCCTCCGGGTGCCAAGGGCGTTTCAACGGTGTTCCGTGGTCGGCGGATGGCTCCGGATCGTTGGATGGTAACCAGTTGAACGTGGACACGATGTACGGGACGTGGGGGGCCATCGCCGTGCAAGCAGCGATTCGCGGCGTCCTGCCCAGCGCAGGAACAACTTCCACTCCATGGCGTGGCTCCGTGCATGTTCCAGAATGGACGTACAACGCCACCGATACCGGTTCGGTGTCACTCGCATCATTCCGCCTACCCGATGGGTTCAAAACGGATTTCGATGTCACCATGGACCGAATACAGTACAGCGGCTGGGCATTAAACGAAATCCAACTTCGCATCCAAGGCACTTCAAATGCGTGGATCATTCCGTCGTTC
>CALKYI010000274.1 GCA_938003665.1 uncultured Flavobacteriales bacterium | reverse complement strand
GCCGCGTATGTCAACTCACTGGTAAGAAAGTAATGGTAGGAAATAACGTTTCTCACTCGAAGCGTCGTACCAAGCGCACTTTTTACCCCAACTTGCAGAAGAAGCGTTTCTACAACGCAGAGGATGGATCCTACGTTACGCTTCGCGTATCGAAATAAGCCATGCGCAACATCAACAAAATTTGTTTGAATGCCGCTAACGATCAAGCAAAAGAAAAAGGAACATGGGTGGAAGCTTAATTTGAGCGAACACCACTTCATAAAAAAACCCCGCCACTGGCGGGGTTTTTTGTTGCACGGAATTTTGGGGATCAGTTATCTCCGAGGATGAGCGGGAGTCCGTCTTTCGCAGATCCGATGACCACCACCTTGGTGTTTTGGCTATTGGCCAAGGCAGAGGTGGCCTCAATGCCCTTCCACTTCAACAATTCTTGGCTGATGCCGCGGGAAACAATTTCTTGGTAGTCCCGGATGCCCTCTGCTTCAATGCGCATGCGTTCGGCTTCCTTCGCAGCCTTATCCAAGCGGAATTCGTACTCCAATGATTCTTGTTCTTGTTGAAGCTTGCGCTCAATGGCTTCTTCGAGCTTGCGGGGAAGTCGGATGTTGCGGATCAACACGTCATTAAGCTGGAGGTAGTTTTCCGACAGCTTTTCGCGCATGCGGTCATCGATTTCAGTCTGAATTTCGTCGCGCTTGGTCGTGTTGAATTCCTCTGGCAGGTACTTCGCGATGACTTCACGGGCGACGGAACGCATGGCGGGGACAATGACTTTCTCCTCATAATTCTTGCCGCGTTCGATTTCTAGTCGTCCCAATTTGTTGATGTCGGGCTGGTAGAAAACGGTCATGTCCATTTCGATTTTGAGGAGGTTCGAGCTCAGGACCTCGAGTTTTTCCATGCGCTCCTTTTGGCGGATTTCGTACTCATATACTTTGTTCCAAGGTGCTTTGAAGTGAAATCCAGAATTCATGGGTTGCTCTTCGGGGTCGATGCCATCGCCGAAGGTGTGGAACAACAATCCGGCATGACCGGACGGGATGGTGACGGTGAGGGAGCCCCACAAAATGAGGACGGGGCCGAAGACC
>CALKYI010000273.1 GCA_938003665.1 uncultured Flavobacteriales bacterium | reverse complement strand
GCGCTTTTCGCAGTTGCTTCAACTGCACAGGACGCTGCACCATTGCAGGAAAAAGGAACTTGGTACCTCGGTACTGCCAACGCTACTGAAGTATTCAAAATCTTCTCAAGCGAAGGCATGACCGTCGATCCCTTTGTTGGGTACGCTGTCGCCGACAACATCGGAGTCACTTTGGCGTTGAGCTCAAATTCTGATACGGCGCCTGGAGCTGATGGCACCGACGTCACATCATCGGCATTTGAAATTCGCCTCGGCGGAGCTTACTTCTTTGGAGACAATTACTATGGTCAAGCGCAAATCATTTCAGGCAACATGGACACCGGTCTTGAGGGTGGTTCGATGGACTACTCGGGCTTCGGTGTTGGTGTGGGTAAATGGATTGACGTGAAGGACTGGTGGTACGTCACACCTCAGTTAAACTACACGATGTACGACCAAGACCCATTCTCTGGCAATGCGGTTGAACTTCGAATCCAATTTGGTGCGAAGTTCTAACCGACACTTAAACGAATTTGGAAAGGGCCTCCGCGTGGAGGCCCTTTTTTATTTCACGAAAAACTCCAAACCAAAGACCGAACCTTGACCCGGGAACGAACGAAGCGTTATTCGACCGTTCAATTGGCGGACAATGGAGTCGGTAATGAACAGGCCCAGTCCTGTGCCCTTTTCCTTGGATGTAAAGTGAGGCTGGAAAATCGCTGTCTGTTTGTCCTCTGGGATTCCGATTCCGTTGTCCTTCACAGTTAGGAACGCCTTCCCTTCCGGGCTCACCTCCAAACCGAGTGTAATCGACGGATGAGACTCATTGGCCACAGCGTCAATAGCGTTAGCGATTAAATTATTCATGGCACGCGTGAGGTGTGCCTTGGACCCCTCTATGAAAACAGGGATATCTGGAATGGAAGTGCACCATTCGATTTGGGGGTTTGATTGCTGATATAGCGCAGCAACCTCTTTGGTCGCCTGTGTCCAATTCACCTCCTCCAGCTTGTCCAGCCCAACAGCGGCGAGCATGGAGAAATCCTGAGAAATCTCAGCTAAAATGTCGATCTGCTAAACCACCACCCGCGTGTAGCGTCGCAGTCGCTCATCAAAGTCTTCCCTTTTGTCGACCCAAGCGCGCTCCAATTGTTGAGCACCCAACTTGATGGGGGTAAGTGGGTTCTTGATCTCGTGTGCCACTTGCATGGCCATCATACGCCAGGCGCCTTCTCGCTCCCTTTTGGCCAGCTCTTCGACAGCCGCCTGCAGCTGCTTCAACAGCGCATTGTATTGGTCAACCAACTCCCCAATGGCATCCGATCGGTCGTATTCAATCGGTGTTTGCTGAACGCCAGGCTCCAACTCTCGCATGCGGTCACGGATCAGGCGCAAGTGCCTCACCAAGCCATTGGACAAAATGGCCGCAAGAATAGCACCGCCCAAAAACAAAACGATATACAACGGCGCCAACTGTGACCAAAACGCTTTGAAGTCGCCTACTTCAAGCGCCCGTTTTTCATACCGCACGCCCACAATGCCCAAGGCATCTCCTGCCCCGTCCTTGACGTTCCAATACACATTCACAACACCTTCCTCAGAACCCCCTTGGATCCGTTCATCCGATGAATCCAGTTCCGCCAACACATCCACCGGTAACTGAATGCTGGCCCCAATATCGTCGGTCAGGGTTGATTGCGTGAGAAGCCGTCCGTTCGGTTGGTACAAAGCAATGTCCATGCCGTGGATGTCCGCCAATTCGCAAATGCGATCAGAAAATGCATTGGGGATGTCTTCCGTGCGGAGCGAGTCCGGCAATCGGTCCAAGGTGTAGTTCAGGCTTCGCTCCACCGACGCCTCTTTCCGGACAAGGCGCCGAGCATTGTACGCCTCTTCCTGATCGCCAGCGAAGTCCCACGCCACGTACATCGTTCCGGCCAATGCCAGCACGATAACGAGCAACATGGAAAGCAAGATGCGTGTTTGAAAGCCCATTTCCCGAAGCTAATACGGGTCAGGCAAACGCAAGGACTGTGCCAGCAGGTTTTTACGCGTCGAGCGCTTCTGAACCGGCAACGATCTCGAGGATTTCCGTCGTGATGGCCGCTTGACGGGCTTTGTTGTACGAGATGCGCAACTCACGCAACAGCTCACCGCCGTTCTCGGTCGCTTGGTGCATTGCTGTCATTCGGGCTCCGTGCTCCGCCGCATGGCTGTCGAGCAATCCCTTGTACAACTGAACCTTCAATGAGTTCGGGATGATGCGTTCAACGATTTCCATTTGGTTCGGCTCAAAGATGTATTCGATGTCCACACCGCTCGGTCCTTCGTCGCTTGTTTCAAGTGGCTCCAATGGGAGGTAATCCTCCATGGTCGGCTCCTGAACAGCTGCGTTCACAAACTTGTTGTAAACAATCTTCACCTCGTCATACGTGCCCGCGCGGAATTGCTCCATGATGGCTTCCGCCACCTCTTGAGCCGCGTCAAAGTTCAGGTCGTCGAAAATCTTCCACGTGTCCTCGCCAAATCCTTTCGGCGTCAATGATGCATCCTTCTTGAACGCATCGTTGGACTTCTTGCCCAACGCCAGGACGTGGTATTCGGCTCCACCTTGTTTGATGGTGTTGTTGACCAACTTGATGATGTTGTTGTTGAAGCCTCCACACAAACCACGGTTCGAAGTGATTGCTACGAGCAACACGCGCTTCACATCGCGCTTTTCTGAGTAGACTCCTTCCCCACTGTCCAGAGAAGCGCTCACGTTGGAGAGCACCGCCTGGAGCTTTTCAGCGTACGGACGCATGCGGGTGATTGCATCCTGAGCACGTCGCAGTTTCGCCGCTGCCACCATTTTCATGGCAGAGGTAATCTGCATCGTGTTTTGAACCGATGTAATTCGTTCCCGTACTTCCTTGAGTCCGCCAGCCATGGGTTATGCGTATTGAGCCGTCATTTCTTTGGCAGCAGAAGCGAGGACGCTCTTCTGCTCGTCGCCGTACTTGCCGTTTTTCAACTCCTCCATGGTGTCCGCGTGCTTCGAACGGAGGTAGTCGAGGTAAGCCACTTCGAAATCCTTCACGCGGTTTACAGGCACATCCTTCAAGAGGCCTTCTACACCGCAGTAGATGATGGCGATTTGGTCTTCTACACGCATCGGGCTGTTCAAGTCCTGCTTGAGGATTTCCACGTTGCGCTCACCTTTGTCCAAAACCGCCTTGGTCGCTTCATCCAAGTCCGAACCGAACTTGGCGAAAGCTTCCAGCTCGCGGTACTGCGCCTGGTCGAGCTTGAGTGTGCCCGATACCTTCTTCATGGACTTAATCTGAGCGTTACCCCCTACACGGCTTACCGAGATCCCCACGTCAATCGCTGGGCGGATGCCACTCAAGAAGAGCGCGGACTCGAGGCCAATCTGACCGTCCATAATGGAGAGTACGGTGGTCGGGACGCACGCCGATACGTCACCCGCTTGGGTCTCAATGATCGGCAGTGCCGTCAATGATCCACCGCCCTTCACCTTGTCTTTGAGGGAAGCGGGCAAATCGTTCATTTGAGAAGCAATTTCTTGTTCGCCAATGACCTTCGCTGCACGCTCCAACAAACGGCTGTGCAGGTAGAATACGTCACCGGGGTAGGCCTCACGTCCTGGAGGACGACGCAACAGCAACGACACCTCACGGTATGCAACAGCCTGCTTTGACAAGTCATCGTATACCACCAAAGCCGCACGGCCTGTGTCGCGGAAGAATTCACCAATCGCCGCACCCGTGAACGGTGCGTAGAATTGAAGCGGTGCAGGGTCTGATGCGGTTGCCGCTACCACAACGGTGTAAGGCAGCGCACCGTTTTCTTCCAAGGTCTTCACGATTCCAGCAACCGTCGAACCTTTCTGGCCTACAGCGACGTAGATACAGAATACAGGCTCACCCGCCTCGTAGAATTCACGCTGGTTGATGATGGTGTCAATCGCAACGGTTGTCTTACCCGTCTGGCGGTCACCAATGATCAACTCACGCTGGCCACGGCCGATTGGAATCATCGCGTCGATGGCCTTGATACCGGTCTGCAATGGCTCGCTTACTGGCTGGCGGTAGATAACACCTGGCGCCTTGCGCTCCATGGGCATTTCGTACAAATCGCCTTGGATGGGTCCCTTTCCGTCGATGGGCTCACCGAGGGTGTTGACCACGCGGCCCAACATGCCCTCACCGGCGCGAACGGAGGCGATGCGTCCTGTACGCTTAACCGATGAGCCTTCCTTGAGGTCACCTGAAGGGTCCAACAATACCGCACCTACGTTGTCCTCCTCGAGGTTCAACGCGATGCCGCGGGCACCGTTTTCGAATTCGATCAATTCGCCGGATTCCACATTGGTCAAGCCGTAGATGCGCGCAATGCCATCCCCGACTTGAAGGACTGTTCCTACTTCTTCCAGTTCAGCGGCTGACTTGACGCCTGCGAGCTGTTCACGTAAAATGGAAGAGACTTCTGCTGGATTGATTTCTGCCATGATTTCGGCTGGTGTTCGGTTTTGGTGTCCGGATTAAAATTCCGGTTCGTAATCGTGATCTGTGATTTGACGGCGGAGGAGCTCCAACTCGCGTTTGATGCTGGCATCAATCATGCGGTTGTCCATGAGCAATTGAAAACCGCCGAGCAACTCCGGCGCTACGGTTTCCTTCAATTCAACCTCTCCGTCGTGAAGGTTCTTCAAAGCTGCGCTCACGCGGCTGCGCAGCTCGTCGTCCATAGGTACCGCCGTCTTGACTTCCGCTACACGCACGTTGCGTTGCTGGCGAACCAAGTTCAGCGCCTCATCAACGATGGCGGGCAAAATGGACTCTCGTCCCTTGCGCACCAAAATCTTGATGAACTCCAACGTGAGCGATTCGATCTTGCCCTCGAAGATTTTCACCAGGATGCTTTCCTTGGCGTCGGCCTTGATGACGGGGCTCTTCAACAGGAGTTCCAGGTCATCGGATCCTTGAACGGCATCGTTCAACAACCGAATGTCCTTTTCCATGTTGTCAATCGCCCCTTTTTCATCCGCAAGGCTGAAGAGGGATTTGGCGTATCGTATGGCTGCGCGTGGAGTGGCCATGGATTAATTCAATGGAGATTCATCAATGAGTCGGTTGACGAGGGCTTTCTGCTCGTCGTTTGACTCCAACTTTTCTCGCAGCAAACGCTCTGCAATTTCCAAGGAAAGGTTGCCTACCTCCGCCTTCAATTCCGCAACGGCGGCTTTGCGCTCAATCGCGATGGCGTCTTTGGCGGCAGCTACTTCCTTGTCGGCTGCTTCGCGCGCTGTGTTTTTGGCATCGGCTACCAACTGGTCGGCCATCTCGCGGGCTTCACGCAACATGCGGTCGCGTTCTGCGCGGGCTTCCTTCAATTGGTTTTCATTGCTCGCGGCCAGCTCTTCCATTTCCTTGCGGACTTTTTCCGCCTCATTCAAGGCGCCCGCAATGGATTCTTCGCGCTCGTTCAGCGCAGACAGAATCGGACCCCACGCGAAACGGCGGAGTACGAAAAGCACCACAAGGAATGCAATGGATGCCCAAACGACGGTCCCGAGGGCCGGTGTAAGTAGCGCTCCCATCGTTTATTATCCGAGGGCTACGAGCAAGCAGATGATGATGCCGAAAAGAGCAACACCCTCAACAAGTGCCGCGGCAACGATCATGTTCGAACGCAAGTCACTGGTTGCTTCTGGCTGACGTGCCATTGCTTCCAATGCAGATCCGCCAATGCGGCCTACACCGATACCAGCGCCAATCGCTGCTGCACCTGCGCCAAGACCTGCAAGGCCTTGACCTACTCCGATTTCAAAAAGAATGCTCAACAATTCCATAATGTTGGTTTTTATTGTGGATGGATTTTAATTCAGTGGTGTGCGGGGTCGTGGGTGGCGTCGCCGAAGTAAATCGCGGCGAGCAAGGTGAATACAAAGGCTTGCAAGAAAGCCACCAACAACTCCAAGAAGTACATGAAAATCATGAAGGCCGTGGAGAAAATCCCCATGCCTGATCCGGCTCCGATGGCTTGACCGCCGTCACCAAAAATGAAGATCAAACTCGTGAATGCGAGGATGATGATGTGTCCCGCGCTGATGTTCGCTGTCAAACGAATCATCAATACCGCTGGCTTCATGATGATGCTGAACACCTCGATCGGCACCAAAATGAATTTTACGGGAAGCGGTACACCTGGAGGCCAGAAGATGTGGCCCCAGTAATGCTTGTTTCCGTTCAGGTTGGTCAGGAAGAAGACCAGCGTCGCCAAAACAACTGTTACACCGATTGTGCCGGTAATGTTGAACCCACCCAAGAAAGGAACCAATCCCAGGAGGTTGCAGAAGAAAATGAAGAAGAAGACCGTCAACAAGAACGGCATGAACTTATCCGCCTTGTCCCCAATTGAAGGCTTGGCAATCTCGTCCCGAACGAAAATA
This sequence comes from uncultured Flavobacteriales bacterium, assembly GCA_938003665.1. GTDB lineage: Bacteria > Bacteroidota > Bacteroidia > Flavobacteriales_D > Sanyastnellaceae > UA16. The sequence goes on along the minus strand of CALKYI010000273.1, from coordinate 256 downwards.
ATCAACGGCTCGAGTGCATTGGCCATGCCCTTCGGCGCTTGGCCTGGATTCTTCTTGTAGGATCCTGCAACGCTCAAGAACATCCACACCATGACCGCGAGGATGAGCAACATCCCGAATACGGACTTGGTGATGGAGAAGTCATAAACTGTCAAGGCGGCACCTGCAGAAGCAGCCGTGATTTGACCAGAAACAACCGGGGTGCCGTCCGCAGACGCACCATCTTCTGCGTGCATGGTGTACGAGATCCCGTCCA
>CALKYI010000272.1 GCA_938003665.1 uncultured Flavobacteriales bacterium | reverse complement strand
CACCTCGACCACCCGTGGCAAGCAGGCGTGGAGCATTTGGCGCGGTGCTTCCTCGATTTTGAACCGGGGATTCACTTCAGCCAATTTCAGATGCAAGCCGGCGTAACCGGCATCAACACCATCCGCATTTACAATCCCGTCAAGCAAGGACTGGAGCGCGATCCTGATGGACTGTTCATCAAAGAATGGGTGCCGGAATTGGCCGATATGCCCATTGAATCCCTCCACGCGCCGTGGACCCAGCCACCCATGGAACGCCTGTGGAGCGGGGTAGATTCAACGTACCCCAAACCCATAGTTTCCGTGGAAGCCGCAGGTCGCGCTGCCCGCGAAAAGCTCTGGCAATTCAAACGCAGCCGAGCCGTGCGCGAAGAAGCCACACGCATCCTCCGGGTCCACGTGGCGCCCTCGCCATTGGATTGATTGCTGCATCTTTGCGGCATGATGAAAAAAACGCACGGCATTGTGGCGGGCTCATTGATGCTCGCTAGCATGGGATGCAATGAGCCTGCTGCTCCAACTACCGGAGCGTTCACGGTCCAGTACGAAGTGTACGCTCCGCACATCGAAACGACGCCGTTTTTAGCAGGCAGTGCAGAAGCCTTGGGCGGATGGCGTCCTGATGGGGTCGCCTTGCCTTCAGTTGGCAATGACACCTACCGCGGTTCGTTTGACACCCCGGCTGCGGAGGTGGAATGCAAGTTGACCCTCGGAACATGGGCGACGGAAGCCCTCGATGGAGCAGGATACTTGCGCACCAACCGCATCCTCGATATTGTTTCGGACACGCTCATTCGAGATACCGTGATGGCGTGGAACGACGGCACCGCGACGTCACGGGTGCACGGTCAGGTGACCGGTAATGTGGAAGCAGTGGGTGAGGTCGAGATTGACGGGCTGCTCCCACGCAAGGTGTGGGCGTGGGCACCGGAAGATGGACGAGCGGTGTCGGCTGTGTTGCTCATGCACGATGGACGGAATTTGTTCGATCCCGCGCTCGCCAATTTCGGGGTGGATTGGGGCGTGGACGAAGTAGCCACAGGGTTGCTTGAGGAAGACGTAGCCGTGGCGGTGCTAGGAGTCGATTGCACGGACGAGCGCTTCACCGACTACAGTTGGACGGATGCGGGACGGAGCTATGTGGAGTGGCTGGCGACTGAGGGCATCGCGTTGGCTCGTGCTCAATTCAACTGCGCTGAAGGAGTGAAATTTTATGTGGCCGGCTCGTCGATGGGTGGTTTGATTTCGTTCATTGCGTTGGACCAGCATCCCGATGCGTTTGACGGGGCGATTTGCATGTCGCCTGCGTTTGCCTACAAAGGGTTTGATCACAGCGCGGTTCTCAAGGCTGAGGGGTTGCGAATCAATCAGCGACCGGTGTGGATTGACAACGGTACGGTTGGTCTTGAAGCCGAGCTCCAGCCGGGCATCGACCGGATGACGGCATTGCTCGAGGCAGAGGGCGCGTGTTCAATCACCAAGATTTACGAAGGGGCACGGCACTTCGAAGCGGACTGGGGCGAGCGCCTCGCGGAGGCCATCATGTGGGTGAGAGGACAAAATTGCGCTCAACGGCCCTGAACTTTGGGGCTATCTTTGCGAGGTACGATTTACGTTTAGACGTCGGTTTGTTCCACCCGTTTGATTCCGGAGCACCGACCGAATCATTAGCTGTATGCGACTATTTGATTTTGCCTTCGTTCCGAATTACCCGGAACCTCTCGACCGACTCAAAGCCTTGGCTGCCAACGAACATTGGGGCAAAGGCGGCCGAATGCTGAAAAGCTATTTCAACCACATGTTCGACAAGGTCATGGAGGATGGTCTGCTCAGTGTTCACCCGGACGGCCAGTCGGCGGTGTTTCACACCGGCTTGCTAACGCGGAGTGACCAGGACATCTACGCGGTGTTCGTACCCAACGAACGGGACGATGCCCAGGATTGGTTTTTCCGTGGATTCAGCACTCTCGACGGTTTGGGGCTCGGAGACATCCTGCAGGGATACGAAGAATTGCCGGTTCGTCCGCGCTTCATCACGCGTGCCGAGCAAGCATTTTACGCCCCGCAATCCGGTGTGCCCGAATGCGAGTGGCCGCGGCTGTTGGCCGAAAACGTGAGCCGCATCCCGCGGCAGTTGATCCACGATGCGACGGACGATCGCATCTTGTTGCCAGATCTGCGCGATGTGGGGAAGGAGGCGTACATGGATTGCTTGGATGAAGCGGCACGAAGGCTCGTAGATGATGAGGGCATGGACCGCTTGGTGGAATGGTTCGAGGCAGCGTTGGACCGCACGTTGGACCGCCTCCAGATGGATTACAAGCTCGCCGTTCCCGCATGGCATGCCAAGGGTAAATGCGTGGCGTTGGCGTTGCCGCTTCACGTGCGCCAGCGCGATGCAAATGTGGCCTTAGCTGTTGAATGGGATGCAGCACAGGGATGTTACTTGGGGCTCAACCTGCTGACCATGGAAATGGCTTACAACAACGCCCGGCTCATTGCACGTCCCGAAGCGACGTGGTTGGTCGAAGCGAATCAAGTACGCTCCAAGCGACCTACTGAGGGCCATCGATTCCCTGCACGTAGCGATCGATGATGCGCAAGGAGTCGCTGTAGGCGGCCCCTTCAAAGCCGGCAAACGCCTCTTCAGGGCAGAGGTCGAGGTAACAGCGGAGGTAGCCCTCGGCCAGTGGCCAATACGACCAGTGCCATTTCTCTTCTTGGTATCCAGTGCGCCCGTTGCGCATGTCACCGTACACCTGCACAAACCCGTAGTCGTAAGCGTTGTCAAGCAGCCACGCATACACCGCAGCGCCAGTACCGCTTTCGAAATGCTCGTTTTCGAGGGCATTTAGATCTACATCGGTACCCCAGGGGTGGGGCGACGATCCTGGCATCGAACTGTAGCGCAGGATTTCCGATGCGCGCGCCGCACCGGTGAACCCCATGAAGCGCGTGCTGTTCCACTTGCCGTTCCAGATGCGCTGTTGGTGCGACCAGGTCCGCATGGCGGATACCACCTGCAGGTTGATGCCATCGGCGCGAGCGGCGGCTGACATGGCCTCCAGCGCCTCCAAGGCTTCGGTGCGCAGGTAGATGCCCGATTTGTACGTGAGGTGGTCAGGGACCGGAGCGAAATCCGGATGGCGGCCGGGGTCAATATCTCCTTGTAACTCCACCCATGTGATGCCGGAGCATTCCGCTTGAGCGCGCACCGCGGCATGCCCACTTCCCCAAAATCCGAGTGCAACCAAGGTTGCTTTCCACAGCGGCATCATGCCGTAAATTTCGCCCAAAATC
>CALKYI010000271.1 GCA_938003665.1 uncultured Flavobacteriales bacterium | reverse complement strand
GGCCCCAGCTAATGCAGCGAATCCAGCGGACATGTGCACCACCGTTCCACCGGCAAAATCCAGTACGCCCCAGTTGCGCAGCAATCCGTCCGGATGCCACGTCATATGGGCCAATGGAGGGTAAATGATCAGGCTGAATAACACCATAAACAAGATGTAAGCGCGGAACCGAATGCGGCCGGCGAAACTCCCGGTGATCAAGGCAGGCGTAATGATCGCAAACTTCAATTGGAAGAGCGCGAAGAGCAAGAAGGGAATGGTCTCCGCAAAATCCCCATTGGGCACCAAACCAACACCGCGGAAAGCAAGGTACGTCCGCGGATCGCCGATGATGCCACCGACGGAATCTCCAAAGCAGAGGCTGAATCCTGCAACAACCCAGACCACGCTGATCACCCCGAGGGCGACAAAACTCTGAAGCATAGTGGAGATGACATTCTTTTTGTTCACCATGCCGCCGTAGAAGAAGGCGAGACCAGGCGTCATCAACAGGACGAATGCGCTCGCGACCACCATCCAAGCGATGTCACCTGAATCGTATGAAGCGGTTTGAGATTGAATGGTGTCGTAATCAGCACCAACGACGAGGGTGGCTGCAACCAATGCGGAAAGCAGCAGAAAATTCCATTTTCTGTTCATTTTGAATGAAAAAACCGATAAAAAGTGCGGGAAATTGCCGTGAACGAAAAGTACGTCAATGCATCGACTTGCGAAAGTTTATCCTCAACACAAATCCCAGATGAGCCATCATTCGGTAGCAGTTGCTTGCACAGGGGTATGAACGGCACATCAACTCACTAAAACCCTGATTAACCGATTGTTAGCATCAGATGAAACGTTTTTCATCCCATCCACGTATGCTTATGCGTATGAATGGACGAAAAACTTCTGCCGCGTCGACAAGCGGACTTCGGTACCTAGCACTTTGCTGCTTGGCTTTGTTGTGCGTGGGAGCGGCGATGGCACAAGATTGCCCCGAGCCGTGCGATTGCCATCCGTTGAGCGCTGGCTTTGGCATTACGCTTGCCGATGAGGCAGGGTGCGCGCCGTTTGCGACGTCGTTGTCGCACACCATCGAGCCTTCTGAAACTGCTGGGTACACTTTTACCTGGGAGGTCACAGGAGGAACGTACGCTTGGTCCGAAGGGTCTTCAGAAACATCTGAATTCCCATCCATTGAATTTCTCGAGTCGGGCGTTTACCAAATTGAGTTGACAGCAGTCGACCCTTCAGGCGATGGTTGCAACGGTACGTCCAGCGCGACCATGGTTGCCGTGGCGGGTCCTCCAGAAGTGATGGTCACCGAGGTACCGGAATTGTGCGCGGGCGAGGAAGGCACGGTGCAAGTCTTGGTCAATCCAGGAAACACGGCGTTGACTGCTTTTGCGTGGGGAGCAAATGCCGCTTGGGACACCCTGGCTTTTCCCGCGCCCCTTGTACAGGCTTTTGAAACCTCGGGTGCCAATGAAGTGGTGGCGTGGGCATCCAATGCATGCGGTACCAACGCCGATACCGTGCAGGTAACGGTTTATCCAACACCCGCATTGACGGTCAGTTCCTCGCATTCTTGGTATTGCTTGGGTTCCTATGTGGACTTTGTGGCCGAAGGCGACGGTGAATTCACGTGGAGTTCCAATTCGGAATTGCTCGAGGGCGGCCAACCCGGTGATGTTTCGGCGCGCTACACGGTCGGTTCTCAGGTCTTAGGTTCAGTTTATACGACGGTTGACCATGGGACTAAGCAATGTGCTTCAAGTGCAGGATTCAATGCCTATGGATTTTTCGTGCCTTCGGTTTCCATTGCTGCAGAAGATGTGGCTTGCTCCGGTGAGGCGGTTGAATTGCAAGCGAACATCACCTCATACGGTTGGGATACTTCCGTAGAGTGGATAGTAAACGGCATTCCTGCAGATAAGGCCTGGACACCAACAAATTCTACCACGACCTCTACTGGATTTGTTTGGGAAGGCGAACCGAATGCCGGTTTCCACACGGTGGAAGCGGCGTTGGTGTTCGATCCGTATCCCGTTTGGCTTCCCGACTACGGATGTGCTGACACCGTGGCCCACGTCATTGAGGTAGTTCCGCTTCCAATCGTTGAGACGCCGGCTACTTGGGCAGGTTGTGATCAATTGATTGCAGAGGAGTTCCCCACTTCTTCGCCTGCAGGCGGGTGGTGGACCACCTCGGATGGGACAACGCTGAACGCGTGGGTTCCGGGTTCTTTTGGGCAGGGCACGCATGAGGTGGTGTACACGTATGAAGATGCTTATGGATGTATTTCCGCTTATTCATTGACGCTTCAAGTGGAAGCACCTGTTCAGGCTACAGCGGGCATGGATACCGTTTTGTGCGAGAGCACCGAGTTAGCGGTTTTGAGTTCCGCGCAGGAAGGCGGGGCCTGGTCTGGACCAGGCATCACCGATGCCAACACGGGTGTGCTTGATCTGGCAGAATTGCTCCCCGGCCAACATAACTTGGTTTACCATCTGGGTGAAGGCTCGTGCGCCACAACGGATACGATGGTCTGGGAAGTTCTTGAAAACCCGACTGTTTTCCTCTCGACTGAAGGCAGCCTCGCATGCGATGGCGACACGGTCTGGCTGGAGGCATTTGCAGGAGGGGGAACCCTTGAAGCAACCAGTGCATACCAGTTTGACTGGTCCAGTGAGGTCAATTTTGAAACTTCAGGTGCACCTTTCGTCATGGCCGATACGAGTGTGTCGATGATCGCCGTTGAATTGATGGTGACCGATGATGCGGGATGCCAGGACGATGCCGTTGCCTTTGTCACCCCGATTGCCCTTCCCGATGCCACAGCACCGGCGTTGGATGCCACTTGCAACCAAGACTATGTTGTTTCGCTTCCCACGACGGAAGGGGGCATGGGCAGCTGGAGCGGGCCAGGTGTCAACGAAATAGCCAGCACCTTCAATCCTGCTGAAGTGGGGGAAGGCGAGTTCGATTTGGTGTATACCGTGACGGGCGCTATGGGCTGTGTGAATGCCGATACAGTCATGATGAGTGTGTCTGCGCCACCGGTCGTTTCTGCCGGGCCATCGGTATCGGTATGTGCAAACGCTGCTCCCATCGAATTGGCGGGATTTGAACCGGCTGGTGGCACATGGGAAGGAACCGTCCAACTCAATGCAGGTCAAACCATGTTCGACCCCGCCGCGACGGGGGTTGGAACGCACGTTTTGGTGTACACGGTGGGTACAGCCTCCTGCGCCGTGAGTGATAGTACGGATATCGAGGTTACTGCATTGCCTGCGCTGACGGTGCTGAATAATGCCGTCGTTTGCGCTGGTGATACGGCATTTGGGGAGGTCGCCATCGCAGGAGCAACAGATTTGACATTGTACACGTTTGTGTGGGAAGCACCCGCGGTTGCTGCAGGCGATGCTCCTTGGGAAGCGAGTACAGGACCTTTGCTGGTTCCCGGATCGGTCGCAACATCCATCGCCGTCACCGATTCGCTGGGATGTGAATCATCGGCAACCTTGCAATGGGAAGTTCAGGCACTTCCTGAAATTTCCTTGCCATCGGAATGGGCGGTGTGCGCCAATGAAGGCACAGTGGAATTGCCTGCGGCTATGCCGGACAATGGGATTTGGGCCGGTACTGGCGTTGAATCGGGATTGTTCAATGCGTCGGCTGCAGCAGAAGGAACGCACATGTTGACCTACGCAGTCATCGATGATACGGGCTGCGCCAATGAAGCGGAATTGCCGACCGAAGTGGTTGCACCCGTTCAATTTGATTTAGGCCCCAAACTGCACGCGTGTCAAGACCAAGGCTTGGCATTACTCCCAACGCCAGCTGAGCTGGTCGGCTTCTGGGAAGGGCCCGCCTTGAGCACCGAGAATCCAGATGCAGCCGACTTGAGTCTATTGATCTCTGGAACGTATGCGTATTCCTTTACCCACACCGGAGAAGTATGCACTTCGGCTTCAGACTTGGAATTGGAGGTTCACGCCAAACCTGAACTCTCCGCGATTTCGGCTGATGAGGTGTGTGCTGATTCAGTGTTGATGCTGGAGGTGGATGTGACGACAGCGGCTTTGCCGGTGGCCATGGCATGGACGATTGATGCTGCCCCCGTTGCCGGAGATAGCACTGCGCTGAGTGTCTTCTGGCCGACTGCAGGCTCGCACGCCATCGAAGTAAGTGCCACGGACAATTGGGGGTGCCATGCCGGCTTGGATTGGAGTGTGGAGGTGCTTCCGGCATCCACCATCAACGCTTCGACATCCGTGACGGTTTGCAACCAAGCCATTCCTGTGGATCTCTCGCAACATGCTGCAGGTACGGAGCAGGGAATGACTGCCATCACCGGATTGGCTTTTGCAGCTACTTCGATTGATTCACTAGGTGTTCTTCATCCGGAAACGTTGACTCCTGGAACCTACAGCGTGCTTTACGAGTTCACTCCATCGACAGGGTGTGCAGCCCGAGATACCATCGCATTGTTCGTAGAGCTACCCTACTATGTGCAAGCAGGCTCCGATACGGCAGCCTGTGCATCCAATGGCACGCTTGAGCTTTCGCCAGCTAACGGTTCTGTGCCGGTGACATGGTCAGCCGTGGGTGGACCGTCAGCAGCCGTATTGGATGCATCCTTGGGACTGATTGATGTCCAAGCGTTGGACCTGGGTGTTCACAGTTTGGCGGTAGGAGCTGGAATGGGCACCTGCGCCACCAGCGATACGTTGCTCCTAGAGATCGTGGCTGCTCCTGAGTTGAGCTTTGCCGAAACGGCCGATGCCGCATGTGCCGATTCGGAGGTGTTGTTGACGGTCGATGTGATCGGCGCGGACTCCGTAGAATGGTACTGGGCAGATCAAGCGGTATCCACTGATTCCCTGCTCTTTGCTGCTGCTGCCGCAGGGACGGAGGAATTTGAAGTCTTCGCCTACGATGCGGAATCCGGATGTGGTGCGAACGCTACCTGGCAGGTAACCGTTCACCCCGCGCCGGAATTTGACGTGGTTTCCGATGCAGATGCAGGATGCAGCCCGTTGCACGTGGCCTTATCAGAGGAGGAAATCACCGGTTCATCGGAGTGGAATTGGTTGGTAAATGGTGAGGAAACGGGTTCAGATGCAACGTTGGAATTGACCTTTGATACCACGGATACGCTCAGCACATCGATTGTCGGGGTGAGCCTCGTGGATGCCAATGGGTGCGCCGGCTTCGCGAGTAAAGAAATTCAGGTTTGGCCTCAGCCCAATGCTGAGATTGAACTGGAAGAGGCCGTCGTATGCGGATTCCCTTCAGTGGTTCAAGCGTTGGCAGAAACGAACGCTGGAGACGAGGTGTTTTGGAACATAAACGGTCAACCAGTCGCTACGGGCGATACGGCTTCGGTTTCGTTGCTGAGCCTCGGCTGGCAATCGGTTGAGGCGGTCTTGTCCAATGGATGGGGGTGCACCCAGGTTGCGGTGGACTCCATCGAAGTCCTCCCGCTGCCTTCGGCCGCTTTGAGCGCAGAACCCATGATGGGGTGTGGACCGTTGGAGGTGCTATTGAATGTGGCTCCTGGTGAAGCCGAGCCTACGTTGAGCTTGCTGCATGAGGGAAACACATCAGTGCTTTCTGCGCTTGATTCTGTTCTGGTCTTGAACCAGCCGGGTGCGTACCAGCTGATGCTGCACGTTGTGGACGATCGCGGGTGCGAAAACACCGTCGAGCTTGCCGACAGCATTACCGTATATCCAACGCCCCTTGTGGACTTTGAGGCGAATCCCTACGCGGTAACGTTTGAAAACCCGGATCCCCTCAACAGCACATGGTCGTTTGAAAACCTCTCCGATGTAGGCGAGGCCTTGTGGGACTTTGGCGACGGAACGCTTTCGACCATTTGGGATGGCGCGCACACCTACGACCAACCGGGAAAGTACGCGGTGAATGTGATGGTGGTCAATGCGTTTGGTTGTGCAGGCGAGGCGACCTTGGAGGTCGAAGTAGAAGAAAACCTTCAGGTGTTCATCCCCAACGCATTTACCCCGCCTACGAATGGCTATTCGGATGGTGTCAACGACGGGTGGCGTCCTGAAATTTCAGCCCCAGAATTGGTGGACAGCTACTGGATGCGGGTATTCAATCGCTACGGTCAGCTCATTTGGGAATCCCATGATCCGCAAGAATACTGGATTGGCCAGGCGACACAAGAAAGTGACCATTTCGGGATGAACGATGCGTACACGTGGGTCTTGCGCGTGGAATCCCGGGCTCAACGTCCTGCTCAGCGGGAGTGGCGCGGCCACGTTACCCTCATTCGATGACGACGAACCGCACACTGTGGCCACCGTCAATGCGGGCGACGTAGGTACCTACAGGCCAGCCGGCTACATCCAGGACGCCCCGTTCGAAGCGAAGGTCCGCGACGGGTGCGCCGTGTGCATTCCATACCTCTATTTGCCGAGCATCATCCCACGTTATGTGCTCTCGCGTTGGATTCGGGTAGCCCGTTGCGCCAATCGAATGAGGTTCCTCAACCTTCAGTGCCGCATCCCGGATGTGGATGTTCTCCACGGATTCGAGGGTTTCATCAACCATGCTCCAAAATTCACAGGGGAGCATTCCGTCCCAACCGGGCTCCGGATCGATCAAAACAGTGAAGCGTTCTCCGGGATAAATTTCCAATGCATCTGGTTCAAAAGGGGTTGGCAGAGGACGTCCGTCGCTCATGTAACAACTAGCATTCAATTCCGGCGGGAATTGGCACACCACGCGGCTATAGGCCATGGATCCCAATCGAAGTGCGAGCGGCTGGCCCGGTTCAAAATGCACGATGCGCTCAGGGGCTTCGAGCTGGCTACCCGACTCACCGTTGATCATGAACACGTCTGGACGGATGTCGTGGAAAGGGTAGGAGCCCACCGGATCTAAGTTGGTGGCGATTTCAAGGTCGCTGAAGAGCAAGGGAACATCCTCAGCGTAGGCAGGTCCGCCTTCGAACAAGGTGAAGTCCGGACGGGTGACCAAGACCATGCCGTACATGCCCATCGTTAGGTGCAAGGTCGTGGTAACATGGCAGTGGTAGAGGAATGTGCCGGGGTAGTCGGCGTCGAAGGAATACGTGGCATCGTCCCCTGTCGTCACCAAAAAGCTTGTTCCGGGGACGCCGTCATTTGCTTGGTCGACATCTAGCCCGTGCAGGTGGATCGTGTGGCTCTCAGGACTTGGGTTTGTGAAATTCAACTGCACCGATTCGCCCTCTGTGTAGGTGAGCAGTGGTGCAGGAAGCGTAATGAATCCATCGGCAACCCAGCCATATCCCCAAATTGGCACCGGTGTGCCATCCGGGAGAAACGTATACCCCTCCATCCCAGAAAACA
>CALKYI010000270.1 GCA_938003665.1 uncultured Flavobacteriales bacterium | reverse complement strand
ATGGACACCCCCAATTCGTTCGCAATGATGTTCGCAAGGGTCGTCTTGCCCAGTCCGGGAGGACCGTGCAACAGCGTGTGATCCAAGGCCTCGCCACGATTCGCGGCCGCTTGGACAAATACCCCGAGGTTTTCCAACGCCGCGCGCTGTCCCGTGAAGTCATCGAAACGCGCGGGCCGCAACACGCGGTCCAATTCACCGTCCGATGGCTGCTCCGCTTCGTTCCTCAAATCAAAATCCTCGGTCATGGTCGCAAGTTAATCCGGTTGGCCATAAAAAAAGCCCCACCGGTTGACCCGATGAGGCTTTTCATGAAGTTCGATGCGTCAGTGGATTTCTTCACCTGCCAAGGCCGGAGTGGTCTGCGGCACGAAGTCATCCTCGTGGGCTGGGTTCGAGTAATCGTAGGCCCAACGGTGTACCTCTGGAAGCGGTCCGTCCCAGTTGCCGTGTACGTGCTGCACTGGCGTTGTCCATTCCAAGGTGTTCGACTTCCAAGGATTTTGCACTGCCTTTTGGCCGTAGAAAATGCTGTAGAAGAAGTTGAACAAGAAGAACAACTGACCAATGGCCCCCACAATCGCGAACGTCGAGATGATGGGCTGTAGGTCCATAACCGAATCCAAGAAGTCAAAATTGCTGTACTCGTAGTAGCGGCGGGGTGCACCGGCAATGCCGACGAAGTGCATAGGGAAGAAGACCCCATAGCCCGCAATCAACGTCACCCAGAAGTGCGCATAGCCCAACTTGGTGTTCATCATGCGCCCGAACATCTTCGGGAACCAGTGGTAGATGCCCGCGAGCATACCGAAGATGGCCGACATGCCCATCACAATGTGGAAGTGCGCCACCACGAAGTAGGTGTCGTGTACGTTCACATCGAGGGCTGAATCCGCGAGGATAATTCCAGTCAAACCTCCCGTGACGAACGTGCTAACCAAACCAACACTGAACAACATGGCTGGCGTGAATCGAATGTTGCCTTGCCACAAAGTGGTGATGTAGTTAAACGCCTTCACCGCTGAAGGAATCGCGATCAACAACGTCGTGAATACGAATACCGAACCGAGGAAAGGGTTCATGCCAGTCACGAACATGTGGTGACCCCACACGATGAAGCTCAGGAAACCGATTCCCAAGATGGAACCGACCATCGCCTTGTAGCCGAAGATGGGCTTACGTGCGTTGGTCGCGATGACCTCTGAGCTAATGCCCAATGCCGGCAACAATACGATGTACACCTCAGGGTGGCCCAAGAACCAGAACAAGTGCTGGTACAAGATGGGCGAACCGCCTGTTACGTCCAATGCCTCACCTCCGATGAAAATGTCCGACAGGTAGAAGGCTGTACCCATGGTGCGGTCCATCAGGAGGAGCACCACAGCGGAGACCAATACCGGGAACGACAATACGCCGAGGATGGCGGTCACCATGAAGGCCCAAATGGTCAATGGCAAACGAGTCATCGACATGCCTTTGGTTCGGAGGTTGATTACCGTTACGACGTAGTTCAATCCACCCAACAGCGAGCTCACAACGAAGAGTACCATGGAAATCAACCACAACGTCATGCCCATCCCGCTACCAGGCATCGCCTGTGGCAACGCACTGAGTGGTGGGTAGACGGTCCAACCTCCTGATGCGGCACCGCCCTCAACGAAGAGTGAGAGGATCATGATAACGCTTGAGAAGAAGAAGAACCAGTAGCTGAGCATGTTCAAGAAGCCCGATGCCATGTCCCGTGCACCAATCTGCAATGGAATGAGCAGGTTCGAGAACGTACCCGAGAGGCCACCAGTCAGTACAAAGAAAACCATGATGGTCCCGGGAATACTAACCAAGGGAAAATAAACGTTGCGCTACAATAAACCGTCAGGTGCAGACTTTCACACGAATGTCGCAAGGGTGGCGAAGCTTTCGCCGCGCCACGCCAA
>CALKYI010000269.1 GCA_938003665.1 uncultured Flavobacteriales bacterium | reverse complement strand
CATTTGTTCCACTTGGTTTTGACGGGCTTCATTCGGTGCAGAACACGAGAGGTGGCTGTTGATGAAGAGCATGGGACCGCCGCGTTCAGTCGGCACATCAACCAAAGTAGGGGTTTGCTTGTCGACGTTGTACCAAGTGGTGATGTGGGGCCATATCGACGCGGTGATCCGGTCTTGATGCTTCACCGTGTACCAACCCTCGGACGTTCCGGTGGGCAGCCAACTGTTCAGCAGGTTTTGGAGCGCAGTTTCGGAAATGGAGTTGCACTCGCTGAACATGAACACTTCAGCATCGATGGCCTTTAAAATGCGTTCGAAATGCGGCTGTCTGTCGGCATCCAATAAACCACTTGCGAGCACATTGTAGGCGCATGTCCGGACCGAAACAGGATTGGTTTGGGCCAACCCAATGGGGTCAATGGCCGCGATGTTATCCGTGAAGGTGTAAATGAATTCCTCCCCCACGTTCGGAATTTTGTCGCCGAAGATGATTTCGTTGAATCGGAGACGGATATCGGTGCTCGGAAACAACGGGTGAACACCATCGGGAACCGCATCCCGTCGAATGGCAAGTTCGTATTCCGTTCCGGAGACCGTGGGTGCAGGGTGAAATCCGATGTCGTAAAAGTTCACGATGACATCGGGATCAACGTTGTAGTAGGCGAAGTGGTCTGCGAAGTCCACGCCCAATTCCGAGCCAAACCCTTCCTGTACCAGGTACACGGTTGAAGCATCAACATCGGTGTCTATTTGGAGGAAGATGATGTGGGGAATGAGCGCTTCGGTCAGTTTGATTTCCTCGGCCACCCGCAGGTAGACGTAGAGGTAGGTTTCGTCATTGGTCACTTTCATTTCCAACAAATCCACCACGTCGGGGTCGCTTTCGTCCAGAATGCCTGGGATGGCAGCCCAGTCGTCAAAGAACCCATCCATGACGATGGGGGATTGGGCGGTCACCGAGGATGTCGCGCCTGCACTGACAAACAGAGCCACCGCAGCAGCCAAATGGAAACTTCCTGTATAACGCTTCATCCTTTGAAGATACGGCAGTTTGCCTCGGCGATATGTGTCACTGGAGATGGGGCAAACCTTTTTTACCTTCGGCACATGAAGACAACCCTCAACCTCCTGAGCAGCATGGCCGTTGGCACTGCCTTGTTCTCTCTGGCCGCTTGCGGCTCGGCGGATGCACCTGTAGAGAATGCCGCCGCGATTGACAACCAAACCTTCTACGGATCCGTGATTGAGTTGGACGGCGCCACAGACGCAGCGGGTTTGCGAGCGGTGTTGGCCGAAAATGGCCGTGCTCAAGTCAAATTTGAAGGCGAGGTCACGGCGACCTGTGCCAAGAAAGGATGCTGGATGGACGTTGCTTCCGGTGAGGATACCGTATTTGTTCGCTTTCAAGATTACGGTTTCTTCGTTCCCACTGAGGGCGCGGAGGGCAAGCGCACCGTCATGGAAGGCGAGGCCTTTTTTGACACCATCACCGTGGACATGCTGAAGCACTACGCGGAAGATGCCGGCGAATCGGAGGAGTACATTGCTGCGATAACGGAGCCGGAATTGCGGTTGGCCTTTACGGCCACTGGCGTCATGATCGAAGACTGAGCCGTGCAAGCTTCGACACGCGCAGCAGGGTGGGCGGTATTGGTTCTGTCGCTGGGGTTGGCATTCTGTGGTCAAGCGCCCGAGCAACCCCAAGCCAAACTCGCACCCCTCCAACCCAATCGCTCTTCAGAACTTGCCATGGCCATGCGGGCGATGGACGGTGAACTGGTCGGTTTGCTTGCCCGCCATGCAGCGGAGGACGATTGGAAAGGGGCGTCGCTCTCGGAGTTGGACCTCACCCGCATGATGCCCACCGACAGCAGCATGTTGGTGGAGGGCTACACGGCCTTTGCCATTGCATTCAGCAAGCACGTAGAAGCATTCAATGCGGCACCGAACGCGGATACCTACACGGACGTGGTTTCTGGATGCCTGAGCTGCCATATGCGCGCTTGCCCCGGTCCGATTG
>CALKYI010000268.1 GCA_938003665.1 uncultured Flavobacteriales bacterium | reverse complement strand
CATCCTGTTGCGCCGTGCGTTGGTCATTGAACCCTGGCACGCGCTGGCTTACGAAGCCACAAGTGCCTTGTTGGCACTTCTCGTATTGCTTTTGCACCGAGGGTTAACAAGCAAGGAGCCGGAGGAATAAGGCTGAAGCGGTCACTGGACTTCCACCGTACCCTCCAACGTCGCTCCGAACATCGCCACACCGCGACCTTCCGGCGAGGACCAGGCTCGGAACATACCGGCGCTGTTGCAAACAAGTGAGATGGCTCCCGAAGCATCTACAGCGACCACACCCCCGTCGCCACCCAACGCTCCCATCTCATCGAAGATGGCCCCGCGGCATGCCTCTGCCAGCGTTTCGTCGCCGTGCAGCATGCGCCCGTGGATGTCTTGCGCCACACCTGTCCGAATGAAATACTCTCCCCACCCGGTAGCCGAGACCGCACAAGTTCGGTTGTCCGCCCACGTCCCCGCGCCGATGACAGGGCTGTCGCCTATGCGCCCGTGCCTTTTGTAGGTCATGCCGCCTGTTGAAGTCCCCGCAGCTAAGTTGCCATGGCGGTCCAAGGCCACGCATCCAACGGTACCCTTCTTGTCAGCCAAGGCGTCCGTTGCTTGAGCTTTGCGTTTTGCGCGCAGGTAACGGTTGTGGGCTTTGTGCGTGAAAAACCACGCGTCAGAGGCCGGCTCATGCCCCATCGCAGCGGCAAATTCTCCAGCTCCGTGCCCACTAAAAAAAACGTGTTCGCTGCTGTCCATCACCGATCGAGCCACGGATATGGGATGCCGATAACCACGGATGCCGGTCACGGCACCGCAGTTGCGCGTCTTCCCATCCGCAATGGATGCGTCGAGTTCTTGGACGCCTTCAGCGGTGAACACCGCCCCGCGCCCTGCATTGAACAGCGAATCATCTTCCATCAGTCGGATCACTGCCTCCACGGCTTCCACACTTGTTCCCCCTTCCCCGAGCACAGCCTCACCAACCGCTAAGGCCGACGACAGCGAAGCCGTATAGGCCGCTTGCTGTTCGAACGAGAGGTCCTCTTCCCCGAAATGACCAGCGCCGCCGTGGATAGCGATGGCCCATTCCCTCTTTTGCTCTACTGATTGCTCTGCAACTGGCTGCCCGCATCCGAATGCCATGACCATCAACAACGCCGCGGATGTGGCCACCAAATCCTGTTTCATCGTTTTTTCATTTTGTGGGCTTTCGCCCGGACACAAACAACTTTCCATTGTGGGCTTCCACCCCGACCTCTTGATCGTAACCGATGGTGGTCATTTCGACATCCTCAAACCCCGCCTCCTCCATCAATGACCTCAACCGGTCGGAGGAGCAATAATGCAAAAAGGCCACGTGCTCTCCTCGGGTCCTTCGGTAAAAAACATCCCCTTCTTCATACCCCTGCTGGCCCAGACGCTGGTCGCGAAATTGCTGCAGAGCCTCCGGGCCCCACTCGTGTTCGTCTTGCACATCAAAGGCGTCGAAATAAAACCGCCCACCGGAGTTGAGCATCCTGAAGGAGGCCTCAATCACCCGGCGTCGTGTTTCCCGGTTGGGCAAGTGGCCATAGGCATACAACAAGGTGACGGCGTCGTATGAGGGGCCTTGAACGAATTGCTGCGGGTGGCGCAAAGAAGCGACCCGCACGTTCACGTTGCGCTCAGCGGCTTGGGTCGCCATTTCCTCGCACATGTCCACTCCTTCCATGGCGTAGTCCAACCCTGATGCATCCCGGATGTCCACTGCACGTCGGCCCGTCCCACAGGCAAGATGCATGACCCGCTCGATTGGTTTGGATTCGGAGAGCGCGCGAAGGCCGTGGGCAACCAAGCGGTCGATGGCTGCAGTGTACTGCCGGCGTTTTTGAATTTGCGCATCCAAGGCGTCGTATTGGTTCGCGTGCTCGGCGAAATAACCTTCGATCATTCGTTCAATGGCCTCCGCATCTGGCTTGGGCACGATGTTGCATTGCACATGCGAGGCTTTCGGAAGCGGCGCGTAACGGAAGGCGCATTTTTGAATGCCCCGGTAATTCGAAGCCGGCAAATGGATGGAAGCCGTGGGAGCGGTTTTGTTGCAGGTGAAAGCGGAACCGGTTCCCAGGTCGTACAAGACCAGCCCATCCAAATCTTCCAAGGCGGGATGGTAAAAATGCAGGGTCACCAATGCATCCTGCTCGCTTCCGTTTCGGATTTTGTGAATCGTACCATCGGGCTCGGGCACGATGCCTTTCGGTAGTGCGCGCAAAACATCCTTTTCACTGAGCACGCCATCGGCGAGGTTGTACGTCACATTTTCAAGAACTCCTTGCAGGCATACCACAGTGCCCCAAAAGCCCGCGTGGTGATGAACGGCGCTCTCCACGCCAGCAGGCCAATGCAGCAAGACCACCTCAAAAGGCTCGAGGCACAAAATGTTGCGGGCATAATCATCCTCCTTTTCAAGTTCAGGGACGTGTTCAGCCCAATCGCTCTGGGTCCAGTCGATGCCTTCGACCCAGCTGCACAACCCTTCGTATGTCAGTGGTTGGGGTGCGGTCTGGGCCAGATTGGCACAGACGTCTTTGAGCTTGATCGGGGGAGGAGCAGCAGGCATGGGGTTAGTCAACTACACCCCACAAGATAGGCGGACTGCATTCCCCCTTCCAAATTGGCGTATCTTTCAACTATGTGGAAACTCCGCCTCACTTCTTGCTGCTTGACCCTATTTATGGGGATTGTAGCGCTCGTACCAAGCCCCATTGCTGCGCAAACTGATTGCGGATGGAACCCCGATTTCGAGCAGGATTATGCCATCGGAATCACCGACATTCTGGCCATTCTAGGCCTTTTTGGTGAGACCGACAGCGATCAAGACGGCCTTTGGAGTGCAAATGACCTATGTGAAGACACTGCCGCGTGCAACTACGACGCCGACCCAACCGAGGCTTGCCTCTATGAAGATGCCTTAGGCGTCTGTGGAGGCACGGGATTATTGCCCGAATTGCTCCTCGGCGAATGGCAGTTTTCGACCGCAGCCGGTGCCGTTTCCGTCGGACCAGAGCCTGGAAGTGACGTGTGGTACAGCAGCCCTGCGTACGGACTGCAGAATGCCCAATACGATGATGTGTACACACTTAACGCAGATGGCTCGTTGACCACCGATTACAACGGATCCATCATCGATGCATTCTCAGGATACGAGGAGGTTCCATACAGCTGTACAGCAGCAAATATTGCATTCACCCCTGGCGGCGGCTCATCAGGTGGAGACACCTTTCAGCTGATTCCAGGAACTGCAGATTGCACCTGTCCGTTCATCGGCACGACCGATGCTGGATTGACCTACGAAATCATCACAGTAAACGAAACAACGTTGGTGCTCTCCACCCAGGGCGATGACGCCAACTGCACGCCTGCCGACTTGTTTTTCACCTTCACATTTACACGGGTCTTAGACGATTCTGGCGATACCGATGGGGCCGGATACCCGGCCGCCGACGTCTACGAAGGCATGACCTTGGTGTGGTCGGATGAATTTGACGGAACCAGCGTGAACCCTAACAACTGGACATACGAC
>CALKYI010000267.1 GCA_938003665.1 uncultured Flavobacteriales bacterium | reverse complement strand
CGCGTACGTGATGTGCTGGTTGCACGTCGCGGCACCCAGCGCATTGTGGTGTGCTCGGCCATGGGGGGCGTGACCAACGCCCTGATCCAAATTGGGCTCAAGGCGGCTCAAGGCGATGCAGACTATGAGGGCCTTTTGGATGAGTTGATTGAACGGCACCGCAAGACGTTGGATGAACTGGAGATGGATGCAAATGCAAGCGTTCGCTCCGAATTGAATGGCAAATTCGATCGATTGAGTTCTTTGTGCGCAGGCATCTGCTTGCTGGAAGAATTGAGTGCGAAGAGCATGGACCAACTGGTGTCCTTTGGTGAACGGTTGGCTGTGCCCATGGTGGAAGCTTGGTTGCTTCAAGCTGGGTTGCAGGTGAGGCGCGTCGATGCGCGGGATTGGATTGTCACGAACGACCAGTTTGGCGCGGCAGAGGTGGATCAAGAAGCTTCGTACACCAACATCCGCCGTGGAGTTCAGTCGGATGCTTCCTTTGAAGTGCTGATTACGGAGGGCTTCATAGGTCGAACAGCTAATGGTGAAACGACTACGCTGGGGCGCGGGGGGTCTGACTACACAGCCTCATTGATTGCGAGCGCTATCGAAGCGGATTGTCTGGAAAAATCAACCGACGTGCCGGGTATGTTGACAGCTGACCCGCGCATGGTCCCCGAAGCCCAAGTCATTGCGGAAATGAGTTACGAAGAAGCGATGGAGCTGTGCCATTTCGGCGCCAAGGTGATTTACCACCCGACCATTGCGCCGCTTCGAGAAAAAGGCATCCCACTCATTGTACGGAGTACCTTCAATTCTAAGGCTCCCGGGACCCGCATTGTGTCCAGTCCGGCTGAAGCGGTCACCGTCCGGGGCCTTTCCAGCGTGGACGGAATTGCGCTGATGACGTTGGAAGGAGGTTCATTGATTGGACGTCCGGGGTTTTCGAGTCGCATCTTTTCCGCATTGGCTCAAGCGGGAGTCAATGTCACCTTGATTACCCAAAGCTCATCGGAGAATAGCTTGACCGTTGGCATCGCATCGAGTGATCTTGACGCTGGATTGGCAGCGCTGCAAAACGATTTAGCTTCAGACATTACGCTCAATCGGATAGCGCCGATTCGGGTAGATGAGGCATTGAGTATCGTCGCTTTGGTGGGGAGTGGAATGGAACGAGCGATTGGGGTAAGCGGTCGGGCGTTCAAAGCCCTTGCTGATGCAGAGGTGAACATCCGGGCGATTGCCCAGGGAAGCACCGAGCGCAACATTAGCATTGTCGTTGATACGAGCGATGTGCCAGAAGCCTTGCGTGCGCTTCACCGCGCCTTTTTCGACCAACTGGTCGATGACCAACGAGTCCAAGTGTTTTGCGCTGGAGTTGGCCAAGTGGGACGTGAATTCTTGCATCAATGGGCAGCAACCAAGTCGGCGATAGAATTAGAATTGGGCTGTGAACTCAAGCTCGTGGGGCTCGCCAACAGCTCATCCTTTGTGTTGGATGCACAGGGCCTCACAGCCGATGTAAACGCGCTGAAATCGTCGAATCGCACACAGCCCGTAACCGGTACCATTGAGGTGCTACGCGCGTTTCATGCGCTCCCTGGTCGGCGTAAGATTTGGGTGGATAATTCCGCAGCTGATGCCGTAGCTGATGCCGGTGTTGAAGCCTTGAAACTTGGCATGGGCTATGTGTGCTCCAACAAGATTGCCGCCACCCGTTCACTTGAGGATTGGGATGTGTTGAAAGCAAGTGGTACTCGTTTCAAAAACGAGACCAACGTTGGAGCCGCCCTGCCCATCCTGCACGGCCTGCGCACCATGCTGGAAACAGGC
Organism: uncultured Flavobacteriales bacterium; assembly: GCA_938003665.1. Lineage (GTDB taxonomy): Bacteria > Bacteroidota > Bacteroidia > Flavobacteriales_D > Sanyastnellaceae > UA16. Next base: position 351 of record CALKYI010000267.1, on the reverse strand, counting down.
GATAAAATCGAGCGAATCGAGGCCGTGTTGAGTGGTTCAGTCAATTACATCTTCAGTGCCTTGGACGAAGGAATGAAATTCAGCGATGCCGTGCGGTCTGCTGGCAAAAAAGGGTTTACCGAGCCCGATGCCCGCATCGACTTGAGCGGAACGGACGTCGCACGTAAGGTGTTGATTTTGGCCCGCATGTGTGGAGCGCAGTTGAATTTGGAGGACGTTCAAGTCAATGGCTTCCTCCCGCAGGTAGCTTTTGATGGCGATCTGAATGGATTCATGGCCGAGCTCGATTCGCTGGGCGAAGCCTTAGACGCACGAGCGGCAGAAGCAACATCAGCAGGAAAACGCTTGCGA
>CALKYI010000266.1 GCA_938003665.1 uncultured Flavobacteriales bacterium | reverse complement strand
TTCGTTGTACCACTTGCTGTAATCCGCCTCGCGGGAAGTCAATTTTGAAGCCATGAAGTTGCGCTGTCAGTTTGGTATGGTTTGTGCGGTAAGGCCTCCGTGAACCTTCCGCTCCGCAAAAGTACCCAATTTCGTACCTTTCTACCATTAAACCCCGCCCCCATGGCTCGTTTATCTTCTCTCCCGTTCGGTTTGTCCAGCACTTGGCTCTTCGCCGCGCTCGGCACTTTGTTATTGACCGGCTGCGCTTCGACTCCGGATTTCTCAGCGCTCGAAGATGACGAATTGTACCTCCGACGGGGCGAGGAGTTTGTAACCGACGCCGCCTACTTGGCGTTTGCTTACGAAAACACCGCCGACGAAACCGATGGAGACGACTACTACGATCCCACTCGCGCAGACTTCAGCCCGGGCTACATGAACAGCTATGGCATGCCGGGCTACCAACCCAGTTACTATAACCGTTATCGCCCATTCGGAGGTGGGTTCGGCAACGGGTTCGGGACCCAGTGGGGCTTGGCTTCGTACATGAACCCATACGCCGCGGGAGGATTCGGCATGGGCTACGGCTTGGGCGGTTACGACCCGTTCTATGGCGGTTGGGGCAATCCCTACAGCATGGGGTACGGAAGCGGATTTGGCTACAGCAATCCCTACGCATGGAACGGCGGCTGGGGCAATGGATGGAACAACCCTTACGGGTACTCCAATTGGGGCAACAATACCATCAACTACGGTGGATGGACGGGCACCGGCTCCAACGACAGCTTCACCAGCATCACCGGGCGCACCCGCACGCCCATCATGAGCTACACCGGTAACGGCAGCAACTACGACGGCCAAGGCGTGTTGGTTCGGCCCAAGGTCGAGCTCGAGCGTCCCAATGAAGTGCCGGCAACGGCACCTGCTCGCACGGAAGAAGCCTCACCAACCTACGTCTCACCACGCGAATCCCGCCGGGCGCGAGGTTGGATGCAGCCCGATAACTCTACCCGCGAACGCAGCAACTCGTCGCGGTCGTGGAGCACTCCTTCCAACAACTCGAACCGATCGAACAATTCGTTCAACAATTCCTCGCGGAGCCGCAGCAATTCGTTCAGCGCGCCCTCCAACAGCGGCGGATCGCGTTCGGGCGGAAGTTCGGGCGGCAACTCACGCTCCAGCAGTTCATCACGCTCTTCACGCGGAGGCGGACGATGATTCGGAGTCCCTTCCTGCGGACTGCAGCGGCGGCATGCGTGCTCGCGGTTGTGGGACCGCACACGGCAAACGCCCAAAACGAAATCGACATCCTGCGCTACAGCTACCAAGAGGCCTTGGGCAGCACGCGCACCATGGCCATGGGTGGCGCTTTTGGCGCACTTGGCGCGGACCTCGCTTCGCTCAACGGCAACCCCGCCGGCATCGGCATGTACCGCCGCGGCGACGCCGGTGTGACCACAGGATTTGCCTCGAAGAAAGCCAAAATCAACATCAACGGGCAAATCGGCAACGCCAACCAACTCGCCGGCTCCACCACCAACTTGGGCATCGCATTGAGCTACCCGTCGGTGAATCCGGATTGGCCCGTTACGACACTCGCCATCACCAACACACGCCGAGCAAACTTCAACGAGAAAATCGAAATCGAAGACGCATCCCTCGACGCGTCATTGCTCGATGCGTTTCTCGCCGAAGCCATGGGGACAGTACCCCCCGATTTATACGATCGCGCACCCTTCACGAGCAACCTCGCGTGGGAAACCTACCTCCTCGACCCCCATCCCAA
>CALKYI010000265.1 GCA_938003665.1 uncultured Flavobacteriales bacterium | reverse complement strand
TGTTCGCGGTACCGAGCAGCGTGTGCTTCCGGGGTGATGGCCTGGTGTTGACCTGTCTGGATTGCATACTGTTCGGCGGGAAGTCCGAAGCTGTCGTAGCCCATGGGATGAAGGACATTGTACCCTTGGTGACGCTTGTACCGGGCGAATACATCGCTGGCGATGTAACCGAGGGGATGCCCCACGTGCAGCCCTGCTCCGGAGGGATAGGGAAACATATCCAGCACATAAAACTTCTCCCGTGACGGGTCCTCTGTGACCTTGTAGGCCTCGGTTTCATTCCAACGCGTTTGCCAGCGTTGTTCAATTGCTCGAAACTCGTATTCCATGCGGCTTCCATATTAGCTGCAAAGGTAGTTGCTCGGTATCTTTGGACCGTGTACCTGAGGCAGACTCCCCCGATCGTGAAAGCGATGGCTTCCCAATTGACTTGGCACGGTCCTGAATTCGTGGACGACGAGCCTGCGGTGTACCTCACATTCGACGATGGGCCACACCCCGTGATCACCCGTCAGGCCGCTGAAATCCTTGGGCGTTATGGCGCCCCGGCGACGTTTTTCTGCGTTGGGGAAAACATCGAACGCCACCCCGATGTCGTGGCGGAATTGGTGGATGCGGGCCACCGAATTGGCAACCACAGTTTTGCCCACGAATCCGGTTGGAGCACGGCAAACCACGCTTACCTGAAAAGTTTCCTGAAGTGCCAGGCCCTCACAGATGCCGCCTGGTTTCGACCGCCCTATGGCCGCATCACCAAGTCACAGGCGGACGCGTTGTCCTCGCGTACTGAAATCGTCATGTGGGATGTGTTGAGTGCTGACTTTGACACGAAAAAAACGCCCGAAGATTGCTTCGAGCAATTGCTCGTCAATACGCGGCCAGGGGCCATCGTAGTGTTCCACGACTCGGACCGGGCCGCTCCGCGGATGTTGCCAATTTTGGAGCCCTACCTGAGGTGGTTGCGGGAGGAGGGCTACGTCTGCCGTTTGCTCCCTTCGCGCGATTGAAGGCTTGAGGGGCGTTACGATGCTTCGCCGTCAGCGGGGGCGTCGGCCTCCGGTTTTTGAGCGGCTTGTCGGAGCATTTTCAATTTCGCCTTGATGTCGTCGACTTCTTTCCGGTCAGCGGCCATGGACTTTTCATACTGGCTTCGGATGCTCTCGGCACCTTTGCCTGTAAAACGCTCCAAGTTTTCTTCGGTCTTGTTGATCCGACCCATCAAGCGGTCCAATTTTTCTCGCAGGATGCGCTGCTCTCTGCGAATGCCCTGCGCGTCGGCCTCCATCAAATTATCGACGCGCTGTTTGTAGCGCTGAGGGCATCGTAGTGGCTGTCCATCGCCGTGCGGTAGGCCTCCATAACAGAATCAAGTGACTTTCTGGGGATGAAGCCGATGGCATTCCAACGCACCGAAAAACCTTTCAAGGCATCCAAGTCATCCTTTCGTTTTCCGGTAAGTGCGTACCCTTTGATTTCCTCAATGAGGGCTTTCTTTTGCTTGAGGTTTTCCTTCTCTTCTTCAATTTTGCCGGCCATTTGGGCTTTGCGAGCGTTGAAGAAGGTGTCCTGTGCCTTGCGGAAACGACGCCAGAGCTTCTGTTCATCACGTGGGGCACAAGCCCCAACGCTCTTCCAGCGCTTTTGCAGGTCCATCATTTTGGGCGCATCCTCCCGCCAGTTCGTGCTCGTTGAAAGCGATTCAGCCTCTTCAATCAAGGTCAATTTTTCTGCCTTGAACTTGTTGCTCACCTCTTTCTGAGCGTCGTAGAAGAGTTGCTTTTTTCCGAAAAAGACGTCGGCCAATTCACGGAATTGTCCCCACAAGGGTTCGTTGTGTTCCTTGCCGGCGAAGCCAGTGGTTTTCCATTCTTTCTGCAAGTCCAAAACAACCTTGGTGGCCGCTTGCCAAGCTCCATGGGACGCTTCGACCTCTTCGGCTACGACGCCTCGGAGTTTCTCGATCAGCGCTGTTTTTGCTTCCGCATTGACTTTAAACGTGGCTCGGACTTCGTCATAATGCGCCTTGACTTCGTCGAAAATTGGGCGGATGATTCCGAAGAAGGGCCTGTTTTTGCCGTTCATTCAAGGATTCGACGCTGGCCAATCCCTTCGCAGCTTCGATGAGGTCTTCCTTTTTCTTCAGGTTGACTTTGAGGTCGTGGTCCTTGAGCTCTTTGTAAATGTTGATGTTGTAGAAGAACTCGTCTTGCAGTCGGTAGTACTGGTCGTGAACCTCTTTGTATTGGTCACCGGGAATATCGCCTACTTCTCCCCACGCTTCGCGCACTTCGTTGAAAACTGCGAAGGCCGCGCCAATGTTTTCTTCCTCCTGAA
>CALKYI010000264.1 GCA_938003665.1 uncultured Flavobacteriales bacterium | reverse complement strand
GCTTGGCCTTTTCGAGCTTGTCGTTCAGCGTTCGTTCGGTGTCTCGGAGGCGTGCGGCTTCCTCGTAGCGCTGTGAACGCACTACACGGACCTTCTCCTCTTTGATTTTTTCAATTTCCTCCTCGATTTGGACGATTTCATCGGGGACGTTGATGTTGTTCAAGTGGACGCGGGAACCCACCTCGTCCATGGCATCGATTGCCTTGTCCGGGAGGTGCCGATCGGTGATGTAACGCGCGGTCAGGTTGACGCAGTCGTCAATCGCTTCAGGCGTATACGTGACGCTGTGGTTTTCCTCATATTTGTCCTTGATGTTGTTCAAAATTTGAACGGTCTCGTCAATGGAGGTGGGCTCAACCAATACTTTTTGTTTTTTTTGCTCGAGGGCTCCGTCCTTTTCAATTTGCTGGCGGTATTCGTCCAAGTTGGTGGCACCAATGCACTGGATCTCACCGCGGGCTAGTGCCGGCTTGAACATGTTCGAAGCATCCAAGGAGCCGCTTGCTCCACCTGCTCCGACAATGGTGTGAATCTCGTCAATGAACAAAATGACATCGGGAGATTTCTCCAACTCATTCATGACCGCCTTCATGCGTTCCTCAAATTGACCGCGGTACTTCGTTCCGGCGACCAGGGAGGCGACATCGAGTGTTACAATGCGCTTATTAAACAACACGCGGCTCACTTTCTTCTCGACAATGCGCAGGGCCAATCCTTCGGCGATGGCGCTTTTACCAACGCCAGGCTCACCGATGAGGATGGGGTTGTTCTTTTTGCGGCGAGAAAGGATTTGCGAGACGCGTTCGATTTCTTTCTGGCGCCCTACGATGGCATCCAAACGGCCCTCTTCGGCCATCTTTGTCAAGTCACGACCGAAGTTATCCAAGACGGGCGTTTTGCTCTTGGGATCCACTTTTCGAGCAGAACGGCCTCCAGCACCACCCAACGTATCATTTCCGCCTTCTTCCTCGCCGTAGTCCGCCGCCTCTTCCCGTGGTGCGGGGCTCGCTTCGCCTTCCTTCGAGTTGTCCATCATGCTTTCGTATTCCTCTTTCGCTACATCATAGTCGATGTTAAAGGCAGAAAGTGCCTTAGTCGCCACATTGTCTTCGTCTTTGAGAATGCTGAGCATCAGGTTTTCTGTACCAATCAAATTGGATTTAAAAATCTTCGCTTCGAGGTACGTGATTTTCAAAATTTTCTCCGCCTGCTTTACGAGGGGGATGTTGCCAGCTCCAACGGAAGAACCAGCCGTCGGCCGAATGCTTCCTTCCAATGCCTTACGCAACTTTTGTAAATCGACGTTCAACCCCTCCAAAATGCGCACTGCTGTTCCTTCTCCTTCCCGGATGATGCCCAACATGAGGTGTTCCACCCCGATGTAGTTGTGCCCTAATCGCAGCGCCTCTTCTCTGCTGTACGTGATCACGTCTTTTACCCTCGGCGAAAATTTAGCGTCCATATTGCTCTATTTCTGTTTTTCTGTCTCTTCAGAAGGGATATTTCTGAAACCGTCCCTTCGACGTTTCTAAACTACAATCCCCTTACAACAAACATCTTGCCAAGGGTATGGTTTATCCACAGCACATTGGGGAGTTTTGTGGGTAAGTGAAGGCGCCGAAAACCCGCTACAGGCGGATTGCCTGCGTATTTTCGTTAGCAGATTGAAAAGAGGCGAATTGCACCAAATTAGGAACCACTGACACGATGGCAGAAGGAGAAAAAATAGTCCAGATCAACATTGCGGAAGAAATGAAGTCGGCTTACATCGATTACTCGATGTCCGTCATTGTCTCCCGCGCATTACCCGATGTACGGGACGGGTTGAAGCCCGTTCACCGACGCGTGCTCTACGGCATGCTCGATTTGGGCGTGCTTTCAAACCGAGCATACAAGAAGAGCGCAAGAATCGTAGGGGAGGTGTTGGGTAAATACCACCCGCACGGCGACAGCTCGGTGTACGACACCATGGTCCGCATGGCCCAAGACTGGTCGTTACGCTACCCCATGGTCGACGGCCAAGGAAATTTTGGATCGATTGACGGCGACAACCCCGCAGCGATGCGTTACACGGAGGCACGCCTCCGCAAAATCGCTGAGGAAATGCTCGATGATCTCGACAAAGAGACGGTTGATTTCCGTCCCAACTTTGACGAGAGTTTGAACGAACCTACCGTTCTGCCTTCCAAGATTCCGAATTTGTTGGTAAACGGCGCCTCCGGCATTGCGGTAGGTATGGCCACCAACATGCCTCCTCACAACCTCGGCGAAGTGGTGGACGGTGCCATCGCCTACATCAACAACAACGACATCACCGTTGACGAGCTTATGGAGCACGTGAAAGCACCGGATTTCCCAACCGGCGGTATCATTCACGGTGTTGAAGGTGTGCACGAAGCTTTCCATACAGGCCGGGGTCGCGTCGTGGTTCGAGGCCGCGCCCGCATCGAAGAAACCAAGACCGGGAGGGAGGTCATCATCGTTGAAGAAATTCCCTACCTCGTCAATAAGGCCGACATGGTTCGTAAGACCGCCGAATTGGTCAACGACAAGAAAATCGAAGGCATCTCGGAAATTCGGGACGAGTCCGATCGCAAGGGGATGCGGGTCGTATACGAAATCAAGCGCGATGCCATGGCGTCGGTCGTCCTCAACAAGCTGTACAAGTACACCGCGCTTCAGAGCTCCTTCTCCGTCAACAACATCTGCTTGGTCAAGGGCCGACCTCAGTTGTTGAACCTGCGCGGGCTCATCTCCAACTTCGTAGAGCACCGCCATGACGTGGTCACGCGACGCACGCAATACGATCTGCGCAAGGCGCAAGAGCGCGCCCACATCCTGCAAGGCTTAATCATTGCCATCGACAACTTGGATGCGGTCATTGAATTGATTCGCGCCAGCGCAACGCCGGAAGAAGCGCGCAACAACCTGATGGGCACGTTTGAGCTTTCTGAAGTTCAAGCGCGGGCCATCCTCGACATGCGCCTGCAAAAACTTACCGGCCTCGAACGCGACAAATTGCGTGCTGAGTACGACGAGCTCTTGGCGACCATTGCCGATTTAGAGGACATCTTGGCACGCGTGGAGCGCCGAATGGAAATCATCTCGCAAGAATTGCTGGACGTCAAGGAGCGCTTTGGTGACGAACGCCGTTCAGACATCGAGTTTAGCAGTGCCGATGTCCGGATGGAGGACCTGATCGCCGACGAACAAGTCGTCGTGAGCATCAGCCATGCGGGGTACATCAAGCGCACCCGTTTGGCCGATTACCGGTCACAAAGCAGAGGAGGAGTGGGGTCCAAAGGGGCAACCACGCGCGATGAAGATTTCGTTGAACACATCTTCACCGCAACCAACCACAATTGGCTGCTCATTTTCACAGCCAACGGTCGGTGCTTCTGGATGCGCATCTTCGAAGTTCCTGAAGGCTCGAAAACATCGAAGGGCCGCGCGATTCAAAATTTGATTCAAATCGAACCGGACGACAAGGTCTTAGCCTACATCCCGGTCCAAGATTTGAAGGACGAGGAATACGCCAACAACAACTTCGTCGTGTTGGCCACGCGCCAGGGCTTGATCAAGAAGACAACCTTGGCTGCCTATTCACGCCCACGTTCCAACGGCATCAACGCCATCACCATCCGTGAAGGGGATGAGCTGCTCACAGCCCGCTTGACCAACGGTGACAACGAAATCATCATCGGTAAGAAGTCAGGTAAAGCCATTCGCTTCCACGAAAGCACGGCTCGTGCTGTCGGTCGAACGGCCATGGGCGTGAAAGGAGTCACCCTTGAAGGGCCAGAAGATGAGGTCATCGGCATGGTTTGCGTCCGGGGTTTGGATAGCGACATCTTGGTTGTTTCTGAAAACGGATATGGCAAGCGATCTGCTGTGGAAGATTACCGCATTACCAACCGGGGTGGTAAGGGGGTCAAAACACTCAGTGTCACGGAAAAAACCGGTTCCCTCATCAGCATCCTGAACGTCACAGACGATGACGATTTGATGATCATCAACCGATCAGGGATCACCATCCGAACCGGTGTAGAAGACCTGCGGGTGATGGGCCGAGCAACGCAAGGGGTGAAGCTCATCTCGCTGCGAGGCGACGACCAAATCGCCTCCGTATGCCGTGTTCCGAAAGGCGATGATGAAGATGTCGTGGCTGAAGGAGAGGAGCCGACCACCGATTCTGAAAGCCCCGCAGAAAGCGGCGAGTAAACCACATCCTGTGCGTTTTCAATTGTGGCATTACTTTTGCGCCCTGAATAGCACATCAAGACCAAACCAGCGATGAAAAACATTTTCGCCATCGTGTTCATTGCGGCCGCTAGTGTCGCTGTAGCACAAAAACAAGTCGTATCAGCTTACAACGCCAACAAATCAGGCGATTACAAGGCTGCAGCAGGCTACATTGAAGAGGCCATTACCATTGAAAAAGCGGCTCTCAAAGACAAAACCTGGCGCTACCGAGGTGAGATTTACTTGAACATCGCCAACGACAGCGCGTTGGCTGTAGAATTCCCGAATGCCTTGTGGGTTGCGAAGGAATCGTACACCAAGGCCAAAGAGCTGGATACCAAAGGCAACTACGAACGTGAAATCATCACGGGGCTTGGCTTGGTCCAAACCACAGCTGGAAACCAGGGCATAACGGACTACACCACCGAGAATTTCACCGGGGCAGCGGCGAAGTTTGACCTGAGCGCAGAAGTGGCGAGTATGTTCGACGTCATTGACACGATGGCCGTATTCAACGCCGCACTTTGCTACGAAAAATCAGGCGATATCGACCTCGCCGTTGAGCGCTACAAAACCTGCGGCAGCTTTGGATACCAGGTGCCAAACGTATACCTCTTCGTAGCAAACTTGCTTCGTCAAGACGGACGCGTTGAGGATGCGTTGACAGAATTGCAAGCAGCACGAGAATTGTTCCCACGTGAGCAAAGCTTGATCATTGAGGAGCTCAATATCTACCTCGAAAGCAAGGACTACGAGCGCGCTGAGAACAACCTGAAACTCGCAGCAGAAGGAGATCCGACCAATGAGATCTTATGGTTTAGCTTGGGCAGCGTCTATGACAACTTGGGTAAATCAGACCTTGCTTCGGAAGCGTATTTAAAGGCACTCGAGTTAAATGCTGCATATTTTGATGCGAATTACAACCTCGGAGCGATGTACTTCAACGAAGCTGTACAGGGCATCAACGCAGCGAACGATATGTGGAAGCCACGAATGACCAAGGCTGAAAGTGCTGAGCAAAAGGCTCTTGAAGATGCAGCCAAGGAAACCTTCATTAAAGCGCTACCGTACTTGGAGGCAGCTCATGAAGCCAATCCGGAAGACATCGATACCATCCGTTCATTGCGTGACATCTACGCGCGAACCGGACAAGATGAGTTGATGCTCAAGATGAGCGGATTGCTCAAATAATCTCGAGAAGACATTCAAACAGTAGAGGGACCCATTCGGTCCCTTTTCTGTTCTCTATATTAGTTAACATAATATTTATTATCATTCAAATGGGGTGATTCTAAATCGCTAAAGTTCAACGACCTGTTGATTAAAGCACCGAATACGAAACATTTTGAAATGAATGACGTAAATTTGCATCCGCACGGAGGTTTGGCAGAGTTGGTCGATTGCACCGGTCTTGAAAACCGGCGTACCGCAAGGTACCGGGGGTTCGAATCCCTCAGCCTCCGCCATGAATAAGCGCCCGCTTCAGCGGGCGTTTTTCATTTCCCGGTTTTCCCAGGAAACCTTTTGGTATCTGCCATAGTTTAGAAAGCATGAACAATGACACCCTACGTTTAGCATTTTCGACATGGGCCATGATTCTGACAGCCGTTCAAATCTGCGCCCAGGTCAGTGTATATGGATTCTACAACACGTATACAGATCCAAGCAATCCCATTGTGTTAGGCCAATACGAGGCCATCTCTGGGGAATGGTTGGAATGGGACACCCTTGCTTTTTGCGACGGCGTCGTAATGGGGTCGTCCGCGTTTGACACTGGAACAGAGAGTTACATGTTTGCGGGCATTGGTGCGCCCCCAGCCAACAACGGCATCCAATTCTGGGATTACAACGTCATCGACAATGCCATCATCAACAATCCGAGCTTCAATCAGACCATCAACGCCATTCAACACGATATGGCCGGGGACCGTTTGCTTGCGCTCGGCACCTATGCTGAAGATTCCACCTTCATCGATTTTGGTGACGGGTCCGGGTACTGGGAGTACGAGTGGGGATCGTCGCTCATTGAATTGGATACGGAAGAAGGCTCCGTTACTTCCATCGCTCCCATTGAAGGCATCAATGGTGTGGTATTGGGTGCGACCGCTTTTGACCCCGAAAACAACGTATACGCCTTGGTGGGCATGGATAACAGCTAACACAAAAAACTTATACAACTAGATGGAACAACGGGGGAAGTTATCTCATCGGTCAACTTGCAGTTGTCTTCCAACATGGGTTTCAATGAGCTCGAATGCTTTATTGCAGGCGAATCGTTCATCGGCCTGAAGCGTCCTTTTGGCGCCCCAAGTCCAACAACCGAGACGGCAGCTTTGGTGTCTGTGGACCCGCTGACCGGTGTGTTGACCAACATCGTTGAACTGCCCCAGATTTATGCGTTCTCACCAAATGCGAGCGTTTTCGAACAAACGACGGGACTTTTCATCATGCTTTACTACGACTTCAGCAACCAATCACACATCATTGTGATCGACCCCGTGGAAGGTGAAATTGTCGCAGACCACGAAATCGATGGATCATTCATCGAATTGCAAATCAATAACCGTGAATTCATGGTCGCAGCGTACGGCAATGCCAATGACATCGTCGAGGCCTCCCCTGCTCTCGTTGTTACCGTATGGCCCAATCCAGCCACTAGAGAGGTGAATATTCAACATGCAGGTGTGCCGTATCGCATCTACGACGAAACAGGGCGATTGATGCGAAACTGGTCGCAAAACACCCGTGTCAATACTACTCAATGGCCAGTGGGCACCTATGTCATCAGCCTGGCCAACGGAGTGAATTCCCGGTTTGCCGTGGTGCGATAGCAGCCTCACGTTGCTGTCAACATTGCCGCTATTCCACCGGAATCACTGAAATTTTGTCGGATTCAAGAGGATCCAGCCGTCACCTTGGCATAAAACAATCGCTTCCATCGGTTTGGAATTGGATTTGAGCACCCCATACCAAACACGACCCCATGGATGCAAGCACATTCACCCTGAAAAGCCAGGCCGTAATCAATACGGCACAACAAGAAGCCCTAGTCAACAACCACCCGAGCGTAGACACCGTTCATTTATTAGATGCACTGTTGAGCGGCCAGGACCCCATGGTCCCAATGCTATTACAGAAAATGGGCGTTTTTGTAGAGGTCTTGCTGGCTGCAAATGCGAAACGACTCAAAGCCTTGGCTCAGCAAAATGGTGCATCTCCTCAATGGTCACGGACCGCCTCACAGGTACTGCAGCGTGCTGTTGGGCTCGCCCGAAGGGCTGGTGACGAATACGTTTCCACAGATCGCTTACTCCAGTCAATGCTCTCTGCATCGGATGAAACAGCTCAAATGCTCAAAGATGCCGGAGTCGTTGAAAAGGACCTCAAGGCGGCCATTGCCGCCATCCGACAAGGGAGCAAGACAACATCGTCCTCACAAGAAGCTATGTACAATGCATTGAGCACGTACGCACGCAATTTGAACGAACTCGCCACCGACGGAAATTTGGACCCCGTCATTGGACGCGACGAAGAAATACGCCGAGTCCTCCAAATCTTGAGCCGCAGAACCAAGAATAATCCCTTGTTAATAGGGCAACCCGGTGTTGGTAAAACCGCCATTGCTGAGGGCATTGCGCACCGTATCATACAAGGTGATGTTCCCGAAAATTTAGCCGGAATGACCATTTTCAGCCTCGACATGGGCGCCTTGATTGCCGGTGCGAAATACAAGGGTGAATTTGAGGAACGCTTGAAGGCCGTTATCAAAGAAGTGCAGAGTCAATCCGACCGCACCATTTTGTTCATTGACGAAATTCACACATTGGTTGGAGCCGGCGGTGGCGAGGGAGCGATGGATGCCGCCAACATCCTCAAGCCCGCATTGGCTCGTGGCGAATTGCGCGCTGTAGGTGCCACGACCCTTGACGAG
>CALKYI010000263.1 GCA_938003665.1 uncultured Flavobacteriales bacterium | reverse complement strand
CCTTTCCAGTATGTTGGTATGTCATTTCCAAGGGGCGTAATCGCCCCTAAGCCGGTAACAACAACCCTTTTGAGCTCCATAGAGCCAGGATTATTTCGCGTTCTCGGTAATGTAGTCGACCGCTTGTCCTACGGTGCTAATTTTCTCAGCTTGGTCATCTGGGATGGCGATGTTGAACTCCTTTTCGAACTCCATGATGAGTTCAACGGTGTCCAATGAGTCCGCGCCCAAATCGTTGGTGAAGCTTGCAGACAAGTTCACTTCTCCTGCATCAACTCCCAACTTATCGACGATAATCGCCGTGACTTTTTCTTGAATATCAGACATAGCTTAGCTGTTTATCGGGGCGCAAAGTAACCACATCGAAGTGGAACCTCAGCCGTTTTCTAAAAACTTTTATCGACTTCGGGTGTTAATGGGCCGATTCAGGCCCATGTTCTGTGGCCAGTTCATTCCAGTTTTTTCGCTGGATATCAGGTACTTGGCATCCCTCCGCGGGGTACCCAATCGGAATGAGCAAAAAAGCCTTTTCGTGGGCGGGACGCTTCAAAATTTCCGCTAAAAAACCCATCGGTGACGGCGTGTGCGTCAAGGTCGCGATGCCGCATTCGTGCAAAGCGGACAGCAGCATGCCACTGGCGATGCCAACCGACTCTTGGACGTAATAATTCTGTGACTTTCCGGAGGCGGCCGCAGCATCCGGTGTCCACGATTGGCGAAAAACCACGATGAGCGCCGGCGCATCCTCCAGGTGAGGCTTGATGTGGTCGGTGCCAAAGGGCTTCAAGTCATCCAACCACGCCTCGTTCATGCGTCCGTGGTAGTTCTCGTATTCCTCTTTTTCGGCGGCCACACGAATGCGTTTCTTGATGTCCGGATCGGTGACCAGACAAAAATGCCAAGGCTGTTTGTGGGCTCCGGAGGGTGCCGTACCCGCCGCTCGAATGCATTGACGCACCACGTCAAGGGGCAGCGGATCCGCCGAAAATTGCCGCACCGTTCTCCGGGCGTTGAAGCGCTCAAACATGCGGTCGGCTGTTTGGCGCATTTCTTCTTCTGAGAGGCGCTCGAAGTTGAGTGGAATGTGCTGGCCGTCTTCCATGCGGTTTAAACCGTCTTCCGGATTTTACGCATCAGGTCACTCGCGAACACAAAGTCTTCCAACTCCTTCACGCCGCCTTCGAGCAGTCCCTCTCGATTGCCGTGCCAGCAAATGCTGCCTTGGTGCACGAAGTGAATGGTATCGCTTGCTTCCATTACGCTGTTCATGTCATGCGAAACGACGACTGTGGTAATCTGGTACTCCGACGTGATGTCGGAAATCAGGTTGTCGATGACAATTGCCGTCTGGGGGTCCAGCCCGGAATTGGGCTCGTCGCAAAACAAGTACTTGGGATTCATCGCAATCGCCCGGGCAATGCCCACGCGCTTTTGCATGCCACCGCTGCATTCCGCGGGGAAACGTGTGCTTGCATCGGCTAGCTCCACCCGCTCCAAGCATGCGGCCGCACGGTCCCGTCGCTCCGCGTCCGACATATCACTGAACATGCGCAAGGGGAACTCGACGTTTTCTTGGACGGTCATGCTGTCGAACAAGGCTGATCCTTGAAAAAGCATTCCGATTTCTTGGCGGATGACTTTGCGCTCCTGTTGGCTCATGGAAGTGAAGTCTCGGCCATCGTAGAATACCCGCCCTTGGTCTGGTTCGATGAGGCCAACCGTGCACTTGGTCATGACGCTTTTACCGCTGCCGCTTCTGCCGATGACGAAGTTGACCTTGCCGCGCTCGAACGTGGCACTGACGTCCTTGAGGACGTGGTGATCGCCAAATGATTTTTCCAGGTGTTGCAGCTCAATCATGTCAATTCAACAGCATTTGAGTGAGCACCAGGTTGGACACCATGATGATGACAACGGACCACACCACCGCCTTGGTGCTTGATTTTCCCACCTCCAAGGCGCCGCCTTCTGCGAAATAACCGTGGTATGCGGAGACGCTCGTGAGGATGAAACCGAATACCACCGTTTTGGTCAGTGCATACACGACATCAAACACCCGAAAGTCCACTTGCATGCCGTATTCAAAATCAGCCAATGGGCTCAGGCCCGTGGCCACACCAATCCAAGCACCAGCACCGACGCCCAGCACCCTGCTCAACACCACCAAAAATGGAACGATGCCCCCCCCGGCGACGACACTGAGTAAGCTCAAGTAGCCCG
>CALKYI010000262.1 GCA_938003665.1 uncultured Flavobacteriales bacterium | reverse complement strand
GGACCGCAAGGAGATGCTGGAGCGGATGGCGCCGATGGCGCAGCGGGTTTGAGCGCCTATGAAATCTGGTTGGGATTGGGCAACACCGGTACGGAAGAAGACTTCATCGCCTACCTGTCCGGCGGTGCAGCATTCTCCCCTTCTGTGCACGGGGTATTCGACAGCGAGTCCGATGGCAACACCTTCGAAATTGCCGAGGCCATTGCCACGGTCAGTATCGAATTGTGGGGTGCCTCAGGCGGTTCAGGCGGCGACATCTGCGGCCAGACTTTAGGAGCCTCCTCTTGCAACTTGTGCGATGCCACCGGCGGAATCGGTGGTCGTGCATTGAAGGTTGTGAGCATGGTCTACAATTTGGCCCAAGGTGATATTCTGACCCTGGTGCCCTCAGATGCAGGAGCCGAAAGCGGTGAGTTGATCACCTGCAACCCCGGATTGACCGGATGGACCAATTGGGACTGCGGGCCGGCCTCATCCGGCGCTGACGCAGGAACGACCCAGCTGCTCCTCAACGGAGAAGTGATTGCCGAAATCAGTGGTGGTATGGGCGGTACTGGAGCCTGCATCGGCTGCCAAGGCGATGGCTGCTTCAACGGCGACCCTGGCGCAGATGGCACCTTGAGCGGTTCTGCGAATTGGATGACTGTTTTGAGCACGGAGACGCTGGAGGAAAGCACTGGCTCGCGCGTCATCTTGCGTTACTGATTCGGTGGCTATCTTGCGGCCCAATTCCCACGCATTGGTTCGCACATGGCGCTGATTGAAGAATTCGAGAAAACCGGCAATTGGCTCTTCAAAGGCCGATCCTACTTCCCCCTTTTGTTGTACGGATTCATGGCGGCCATTATTGGCTTCCAACTCGACCCCTTTTTCCAAACCTTTGACTTTGTTTCAGCGGTCGTCTGCATTGCGATTTCACTGTTTGGCCAACTCATTCGTGCACTGACCATCGGCTACACGCCGCGTGGCACCTCGGGCCGCAACACCAAGGACGGCCAAATCGCCGAAGTCCTGAACACCAAGGGCATGTACAGTTTGGTGCGTCATCCGCTCTACCTCGGCAACTACTTCATGTGGCTGGGCATCATGATCTACGTGGGCAACGTGTGGTTCGTGGTGGTGTGTAGCCTCATTTACTGGCTGTACTACGAGCGCATCATGTTCGCCGAGGAGGCGTTTCTGCGCGGTAAATTTGGCCAGACCTACCTGGATTGGTCGGTGGACGTGCCGTCGTTTTGGCCGCGCAACCTGCGTTGGACGGCACCAGACGTTGAGTTCTCATTGCGCAACGTCCTGAAGCGTGAATACAACGGCTTCTTCGCCATCTTCGTGAGCCTCGCCGTGATATCGGCCGCGAAGCATGCGGTGCGCGGTGCCGACGCTTGGGTGGACATCCTCGTGCCGTTTTGGCAATACACGCTGCTGGTTACGTTCCTCGTATTCTTCACATTGCGCAGCCTCAAGCGGTACTCGCGCGTGCTGCACGTGGAAGGGCGATGAGGGCAACAAAAAACGGCGTCCTTACAGAACGCCGTCTTTCAGTTGTTGGTGGAGAATGCCGGAGTCGAACCGGCGACCTCTTGCATGCCATGCAAGCGCTCTAGCCAGCTGAGCTAATCCCCCGTGGCTGTGCCTCCTTCGAAGCGAGCGTAAAGATACGCTGATTTGAGCGATGTGCCAAAGCCAAATTTGAGCCTCACGGCATGGCCATGCAGCTAAT
>CALKYI010000261.1 GCA_938003665.1 uncultured Flavobacteriales bacterium | reverse complement strand
AAGAAGCAATCAAAGTCACCGTCGTTGTCGTAATCCGCATAATCAACCGTCCAGCTTTGCTCGTTGAGCACCAGTCCACGCTCTTCAGCCACCTCGGAGAAGGTGCCGTCACCGTTGTTCAACCAGATTTGATTGACGCGACGGGGGTCAAAAGGATCGTTTACGAATTGACGGCACTTGGCGATGGTCAAATCCACATCGCCATCTTGGTCGAAATCACTGAAGACCGTTCCGTAGTTGCCGCTGTGGTCGGTGTTGGGGTAATCGGAATAATCGTAATCGGTCAAATCGATCAACGTTGCATCGATGTCCAAGTCGCTTCCGTTGCCCTTCCACATGCGCGACAATGCGTCGTCGTGGCACCCAAACGCGTCGAGTTGCCCGTCGTTGTCAATGTCAGCGAAGTTGCACGCTTGCATGAACATGGAGCCGTTTTCGAGGTCCATATCGCTCCAATCGCCGACGGCATCAATGTGCTTTACATGCACGCCATCGTAGGCACCTCCTGAGAAGACGTCCTTGTGGCCATCGTTGTCGTAGTCACCAATGGTCATCCCCCACTGGTTGCTGTTGGATACGTTTCCGTAATCCACCTCGGTAAAGCCGCCGGATGCGTCTTGGTAAAGGATTTTGACTGTTTTGGATTGATCCAAAACAATGATGTCATCCAATCCATCGTTGTCCATATCGGTGAAGCCGACGCAATTGCCACTGTTGTAATCGCCTGGGAGCGATGAAGAGGCATTGGAGAACGATTGCGCCATGGCCAAAGAGCATGCCGCTGCGAATGAGAGAGAGAGGAAAAGTTTTCTCATGATCAAGTGTTTCAATTGACAGGTCGTGCAATATAGCCCCGAACTTCACCAATTCGCACTATTAAGTGTCTAAGCCGCTGCAAACTCAACTAAATTCGCACCATGACTCCCGGCGGAACAGCTGCATTTCACACACTAGGCTGCAAACTCAACTTTTCTGAGACGTCCACCATTGCCCGGGATTTGAGCGAGGCCGGATACGCGCGCGTGAGCATCGACGACGCCCCAGATGTGGTCGTCATCAACACGTGCAGCGTCACCGAGCAAGCCGATGCCAAATGCCGCAATGCCGTACGGCGGGCGCTCAACAGCAACCCCGAGGCCTTTGTGGCCGTCATCGGATGTTACGCCCAATTGAAGCCCAAAGAGATCAGTGAAATTGAAGGCGTCGATATCGTGTTGGGAGCTTCCGAGAAATTCAATTTGGTCGACCACATCAGCGAGAAAAAGGCACAGACGGAAGTGGCCGTCGGTCCCATCAAGGAAGTACGCTCGTTCATTCCGGGTTTTTCGAGTCAAGACCGAACACGGACATTTTTGAAAGTACAGGACGGGTGCGATTACTTCTGTTCCTTCTGCACCATTCCGTTGGCACGCGGACGTTCGCGCAACGCACCCATCTCAGAGACGGTGGCGACTGCTCAAGCCGCAACGGATCAAGGGGCGAAAGAAATTGTTTTGACTGGGGTCAACATTGGCGACTTTGGAAAGTCGACGGACGAGACGTTTTTGGAACTCGTACAAGCGCTGGACCGAGATGTTCCTGCAGAGCGCTTTCGCATCAGCAGCATCGAGCCCAACCTGTTAACTCCCGAAATCATTGATTGGGTTGCAGCGAGCAACAAGTTTCAACCCCATTTCCACATTCCCCTTCAGAGTGGCTCAGACCCCGTGCTGAAAGCGATGCGGCGGCGGTACCGAACGGCATTGTACCGGGAACGCATCGAAGCCATTCGCAAGGTGCTTCCCAATGCCAGCATTGGCGTCGATGTCATCACAGGGTTTCCCAATGAAACCGAGGCGGCCTTCGAGGAGACGCAAGCCTTCCTGCTGGACCTTCCCATCAGCTACCTCCACGTTTTCACCTACTCAGAACGTGCCCGCACCACAGCGCCACGCATGGAAGAATCGGTTCCTGTTGAGGTGCGCAAGGCTCGCACGAAGCAGCTCCGCATGCTGTCCCTCAAAAAACAACGCCAGCACTACGAGCAATTTGTGGGCACGACCAAGCATGTTTTATTCGAGGAAAGTGTGGAAGACGGCTTGCGCTTCGGATACACCCCTGAATACGTGAGGGTAGGCATCGATGCACAAGCCGTTCAAGCCAACACCATTGCTCCTGTCCAAATTCAAACTGTTCATGCCGCAGGGCACACCTCCGGAGTTCTAGCAAAGCCAACACACGCCTGACCATGTACCCCACTCTCTACCACGCTTTGTTCGACCTGTTTGGATGGGAAATTGCCGCGCTAAAACTGATCAACAGTTTTGGCTTGTTTGTCGCGTTGGCGTTTGTCGCAGCCGCTTTCACCCTTCGCAAAGAGATGGACCGCAAACAAGGCCAAGGAATTTTCCAATCGACCTCAACCACTGTCACCCTCGGTGGCCCTGTCGCTTGGACCGAGTACCTCACACAAGCCTTGGTGGGATTCATTCTCGGATGGAAGTTCATCTACCTCGCCGTGAACGCGAATGAGCTGTTCCAATCCGGCATGCCACAGCGGCATTTGTTCAGCCTCGAGGGGAGTCCCGTTCTGGGATTGGTACTCGCCGCCATGTTCGCGGGATGGCGCTACTGGGAAGCACAGAAAGCAGGTCTAAAACCCATTAAAAAAACCATAGAACTACCTGCAAGCCAACATGTTGGAGGCATCGTTACCGCAGCAGCCATTGGCGGCATCGCCGGGGCCAAATTCTTTCACCTCCTCGAGTACCCGGAAGAGATGGTCCGGTTTTTTCGCGAGCCGTCCCTGCAAAATTTTCTTGGGGGGTTGACCATCTATGGAGGGCTGATCGTTGGTGGTTTATCTGTGTACCTCTATGCACGAAAGAACAACTTGACGTTCCTTCCACTTGCCGACGCTACAGCACCTGGGTTGATGCTCGCCTATGGCGTCGGTCGCATTGGTTGTCAAGTCAGTGGAGACGGAGATTGGGGCATTCCGAACCCGAACCCCAAACCCGATTGGATGGGCTTTCTGCCGGATTGGATGTGGTCGTACTCCTTTCCGAACAACGTGAATGGCGTGTACGGTGCCCGCCCAGCCGGGTACACCGGCAAGCTCATTGGTCCCGGCGATCCCTGGCCCATTTTCGATGGATACGGCACCTACCTCGACCCCGGAGTGTATCCGACGGCCTTCTATGAAACGCTCATGGCTGTTGTGATTTTTGGGGTGCTTTGGAGCTTGCGCAAGCGCATCACGCTTCCAGGTCGCTTGTTTGCCTTGTACTGTGTTTTCAATGGATTGGAGCGCTTCTTCATCGAAAAGATCCGCGTGAATGCCGAGATGGACCTGTTGGGAATGGCGGTGACCCAGGCAGAACTCATTTCCACCCTCACCTTCCTCGGGGGCGTGGGTTTGTGGTTCATACTAGGACGCAAAACAGCCAGTTCACCGCGTTAAACCTTCGCGCACAAGGTTCGTCCCATCTTTGATGCACTCCGCTCCGACACAACCTGATTGGCTCAGCGACTTGAGGGATGCAACGGGATTGAGACGTGAACGTGCTTTTGCGGCCATGATGCAAGCGTGGCATGTTTCGATCTACTCGTTTCTGCGCGGCATGCTGAACGAGCACGAAGATGCGGCAGATGCCACGCAGGAAACATTTGTCCAAGTTCTCCGCTCCATTGATACGTTCAGAGGAGAGGCCAAATTCTCGACGTGGCTGTATACCATTGCCCGGCGCAAGGGGTTGGACGCGCTTCGGTCACGAAAGCAACTGAGCCTGCGCCATGCCCACCCGGATGCGGCTGATTGGGAAGCGCGACTCGAAGCCGATCCCTTTTTTGACGGGGATGAGGCCGAGCGCCGGCTCCATGCCGCACTTCAGGTCCTCCCCGCCCGCCAGCGCGAGGTATTTACCCTTCGGTATTTTCAAGAAATGGCCTACGCTGACATAGCTGTACTCACGGGCACATCAGAAGGTGCTGCGAAAGCTTCGTATTTCCACGCCAAAAACAAAGTCCAGGATCACCTAATTAGCAGCACCGATTAAACCTTTTAAGCGATTCTTTGTCCAATCCAATGCAGACCATGCCCAAACAGAAAACACCATACACGACCCCGGAAGGCTTTTTCGAGCAACAACAAGAAGCCATCTGGAAAGAAGCTTCATCGACGACTGCTGAGCGAAAACCGCAACGTGTCAATGGGTTGGGGCGCTACGCTTGGGCCGCGGGAATCGCTGCCACTCTAGCAGTCGGAATGTTCTTTGCCCTGCCCGAGACCGCAGAAAACTGCGAAACGTTCGCTTGCTTGTGGGAGGAAACGCCCGTTCAATCCCTTCCGCTCGACGACACGGAAATCGAATCCTGGATGGAGGATGATGTGTTGTTTGAAACCGTATTCAATGAAACCACAGATGTCTAATCCCACACGCCCATTGACCATGCCCAAACTCATTGCCGCTGTTGCGCTCATGATGCCCATGCTCGCCCTTGCCCAGCCCCGATGGGTTGACAATGCGTCGCAAAGCGATCGAATGCAAGCCCTGCGCATAGCCTACTTCGTGGAAGAATTGTCCTTGACACCGGAGGAAAGCGCCCTCTTTTGGCCGGCCTGGAACGAAGAACAGGACAAATTGCGTTCCCACGGCGATGCCATTCGAGCTGTTGAAACGAACCTGAAAGAGGCGGAATCGGACGCGGAAGCTGAGGAATTGATCAACGAATTGAAGCAACTCCAATTGACGGCGGTTGAACTCCAACATCAAGTGGTGGAGCGCATGTCAGCCTTCATCGGATACCGCCGCGCCGGAATGATCAAGCAGGTGGAACGCGAATTCAGAACGCAAGTGATGAAGCGCAGAATGAACGGGAGCGGTCAAGGGCAGCGCCCAGGCGGTCAACGCCCCGGCGGTCCCCAGCGCTACTGAGGAATCAGGCAAACGCCATTGATGCAATAGCGCATGCCCGTCGCTGTTGGTCCATCGGGAAACAGGTGTCCCAGGTGTCCATCGCACGTGGCGCACCGAACCTCGACGCGAACCATACCGTGGCTTTTGTCAAGCACCTCTTTCATGGCCCCCTTCGACGCCTCTCGATCAAAACTGGGCCAACCACATCCGGAATCAAATTGAGCGGAGGCATCGAAAAGCTTGGTTCCGCAGCCCTTGCATAGGAATTCTCCTTGATGCCCAGTTTGGTGAAGCGGAGACGAGAACGGACGCTCGGTGCCGTTTTGGCGCATTACCCGGTACGCCTCAGCACCCAGCGCATCCAACCATTCCTGCTCCGTCTTTGGTTCGAATGCACGCTCATCACCCGCCATGACCTGATGGCTTTGGACCTTTGCCATGGTGGCGGTTGCCGCCTTTGCGCTTGGGCTTTCGGTGGTTGTTGCCTTTGCCTTGGTGGTGGCGGTTGCGCGGGCCCTTACCTCCGCGGTTGCCACCTCCTCCTCGACGTCGACCGCTTTTGGGATCATACTCCGGACCCTTGCCCACTTTCGCTGGCAAATCCAGCTTGTCCACCGAACGTTCAATCAGCCGCTCGATGCGGCCAAAGCGTTGCTGATCGTCAGGATTGACCAACGTAATGCCCTCCCCGTCGCGGTTGGCCCGCGCGGTTCGGCCGATGCGGTGCACATAGTCCTCTTCATTGGGCGGCACATCGTAATTGACCACCAACTCGATGTTGTCGATGTCGATGCCTCGGCTGACCACATCAGTCGCCACGAGAATCGGGAACTTGCGTTGTCGAAAGCCGAGCATGACCTCCTCCCGTTCACTTTGCTCAGAATCGGATGAAATGCGCTCGCATTTAATGCCTGCCTTCCGCAGCACGCGGATCACCTGTCCTACCGTCTTCTTTCGAGAGGTGAAAACAATGCCCGATGACACATTGCGGTCCTTCAAGACTTCCACAAGGACATCGTCTTTTTGGTGATCAAACAGCACGTAAGCGCCCTGCTTGATTTTTTCTGCGGGCTTGGACAACGCCAACTTCACCACTTCTGGGTCCTTCTGAAGGTCACTCGCGAGGTCCTCAATGCGGTCTGGCATGGTGGCGCTGAACAGCAGGGTCTGTCGGTCGTCGCGGCATTTTTCTGCAATGCGCATGATGTCCCCCACAAAGCCCAT
>CALKYI010000260.1 GCA_938003665.1 uncultured Flavobacteriales bacterium | reverse complement strand
TTGCAGCCCAGCGATTGGGAAGGAAACACCTTCACCATCTCCAACCTCGGCATGTTCGGCATTGACGAGTTCACGGCGATTATCAATGCACCGGATTCGTGCATTCTGGCCGTAGGCGGCATCAATGCCGTTCCTGTTGTTAAGGATGGTGCTGTGGTGCCGGGGCACGTCATGAAGGTGACCTTGAGCTGCGACCACCGGTCGGTGGATGGTGCGTCCGGCGCGGCCTTCTTGCAGGACTTCAAGAATTACTTGGAAAACCCGGTTCAGATGCTGGCCAACGGCTACTGATTCAAGCGATTTTCCATTCGAAAAAGAGCCGGCCCTTGGGTTGGCTCTTTTCGTTGGTGGGTGTTGCATTTCAAGGTGTTCACGCCGACCTTCGAAGGACGCTCACGGCAACCTCCCATGGCACCTGATTTCATTGATATCCCCATCGAATACGTCAAAGGCATTGGCCCGAAACGTGCGGAATGGCTGCGGTCGGAATTGGGGATTGCCTCAGCGGGGGACCTCCTGGAACATTTGCCTTTTCGCTACGAGGACCGCACGGCGTTCGCTCGGGTAGATGCGCTCTCCTCCGATGCGGTGGCTGTCCAATTGCGCGGAGTAATCACCGGCATCAATCAAGTCCCAGGCAAACGCGGTTCCCGACTCGTGGCCAAATTCAAGGATGAATCGGGCACCCTTGACTTGGTGTGGTTCAAAGGCGCCCGTTGGATGGCCTCACAGATTCCGGTTCAGCAAAAGGTTGTTGTTTACGGCAAGCCCACCAAATACCAGAACCGGTGGAACATGCCGCATCCGGAAGTAGAGTTGGAGGCGCAATTCGAGCAGCGTAAAGGCGCTGGTCTGCAGCCCGTGTACCGGACCACTGAGAAGCTCACGCAACGCGGCATGTCTTCAGCCGGTCTTGCCAAGGCCATCCGGACATTGCTCGCACATCCCCAATTCAGTGCAGCTGAGCGCCTGCCCGAAGCCATTCGGACGGAACTGAAGTTCCCATCCCGCGCGGAGGCATTCCGGCGGGTGCATGCGCCGCAGAATGCGGAAGAAGCTGAACTCGGTCGGCGCAGCCTGAAATTCGAAGAGCTCCTTCTGCTGCAAATCAAGTTGCTTCAGCAGAAGCAAGCGCAAACCCAGGATGTCCCGGGCGTTCGGTTTGGCGAGGTGGGGGAGCTGTTCAATGCTTACTACAGCCAGCACATCCCTTTTGAACTCACAGGAGCACAGAAACGCGTGATGCGCGAAATCCGTGCGGACCTGAACACCGGGTGGCACATGAACCGGCTGCTGCAGGGCGATGTGGGCAGCGGCAAAACCATGGTCGCGTTGTTGACGGCACTGTTGGCGTTGGACAATGGCTACCAAGCCTGTGTCATGGCACCGACGGAGATTTTGGCCAACCAACATTACCTATCCTTCCAAGAGGCCCTGGCGGATTTGCCCGTGCGGGTGGAGCTCTTGACAGGTAGCGTCAAGACCGCTCAACGCAAGCCCATCTTGGCCGGATTGGAGGCCGGTGAGGTGCACATCTTGATCGGGACGCACGCGCTCATCGAACCCGCCGTGCAATTCAAGCGATTGGGGCTCGCCATCATTGATGAACAGCACCGATTTGGCGTAGCCCAGCGCAGCAAGCTCTGGGCCAAGGCCAACCCAGCACCGCACGTGTTGGTGATGACCGCTACGCCCATTCCGCGCACCTTGGCCATGACTGCGTACGGTGATTTGGACGTCAGCGTCATCGACGAGATGCCGCCCGGTCGCAAGCCGATCAAAACCGTGCACCGCACCGACGAGGCGCGGCTGTCGGTATTCCAATTCATGGAAGACGAAATCAAGCGCGGGCGCCAGGTGTACGTCGTCTATCCGTTGATTGAGGAAAGCGCCACCCTCGACCACAAGGACTTGATGGACGGCTACGAAAGCTTGTCGCGGCGGTTCCCGCTCCCGGATTTCCGCATCGGAATCGTCCACGGCCGAATGAAGCCCGAGGCCAAGGACATGGAGATGGAGCGTTTTGCAAACGGAACGAGCCACATCATGGTAGCAACCACCGTCATCGAAGTGGGTGTCAACGTACCCAACGCATCGGTGATGGTCATCGAAAGTGCCGAGCGCTTCGGGCTCGCTCAGCTGCATCAGCTGCGGGGCCGTGTCGGCCGCGGGGCTGAGCAGAGCTACTGCATTTTGATGACCGGCAATGAGTTGTCCAAAGACGGCCGGCGACGGCTCGAAACCATGTGCCGCACGAACGATGGGTTTGAATTGGCCGAAGTGGACATGGAATTGCGCGGACCCGGCGATTTGATGGGCACACAGCAATCCGGCGTACCGGATCTCAAAATGGCAGACCTGCTGCGCGACCGGGAACTGCTCACCACTGCCCGGTACATTGGGACCCGCATCCTCGAAGAAGATCCGCGCCTCGAGACGCCGCCTTACGCTATCCTCAAGGCTGCGTTGATACGTGCACAGCAGGGCCGGACAAACTGGAGCCGGATCTCCTGAACTTGGTCGCATGAACTGGCAGCGTGGGCTAACGGTTGGTGGAGTGGTCGTGGCCGCGTTGGGAAGCGCGGCTTGGGTTTTGATGCAACGCGCGGAAGCGCCACCGTACATCGATCCCACGGAGGTGGTTGGTGATGCCTTCGATCATTGGGAACAGCCTGCTGCATGGCCGGACGGCCTCGAAGTCCAGGATTCCTTGTCGTGCACCTTGACGGCCTTCATGCGAAGGGCTGATTCTATGTGCATTTACCATGCCACGTCGCTTCCAACGGCGTTGCCCGGAGGCTGGGTCAGCGAATCCTGGCAAGGCGGATGGATCTTGGGCGCAGAGGTAGAGGAGTGGGAGATTGATCCTGGATTGATGGCGGCGCACTGGCAACCCCGTTCCGGAGGACGCACCGTTCAGGTGTTGCTCAGCGACGGCACGGTAGAATCTTCCTTCGAACGTTTTGGAGCTGCGGTGAAAAATGAAAAGTTGGTTACCCAGGTCGGCGGCGCAGGGCAGCCGGGAGCGTCTGTGCTTCCCCAGTCTTGGGCGGCCTGGTACGGGCGAATGATTGGAAATTCCGCTGTTCAGACAGCCGCGGTAGGGGCCTATCCCACAACGATGGCCCAGGTACCCGATTCATTGGATTGGTTGGTGGAGTCAGCATGGTTGACCTGCACGGTAGATGGGACGTGCCTCCGCGCCTATGCGGGGGTTGATTCAATGGAAGCGGTTCAGCGCGAAGGTTCTTGGGAAAACGATATCTGGTTCATCCCAGCCAAAAATGACGCGTCGCTGTGGTCTCGAATCCCCGCCTACCGCTCCGATGAAAACGAGGCGCCCGCCGCCTTTGAATTTGCACGGTGGAGCCTGGCGGAATCGCGAACCGGTCGAGCGCTGCCCGACGGTCGGTTGGTGTGGACGGTTCAGGAAAATGCCAACAGTGGCGGCACCGTTGTAGCTGACGCCGTTGTCGCACCCCTCGAAACCTCTGCGTCGCCGGAGCCTACGGGTATTTTGGGCTATGCGCGCAACCACCGTTCCGGCGGTCGAATGGAGCTTCAAAGCGAAGAAGGCCGTGTGGTGGCTCGGGAAAATGGTCGGGACGTGTGGTCGGTCGAAATTGAAGCGGACGCTGTGCCAGAGGTGTGGGAAATTGACCTCTACCGCAACGGAAAGTACCAGGTTGCCATCGGTGCGGGCAAGCGGTTTCATGTTATCGATGTTTTGGGCCGCGAGGTGAAAGGGTTTCCGAAGCGTTGGTCCAACGGCTTCTCTGCGTTTGCGGTGTTTGACTACGACAAAAACCGCCAATTCCGCTTCCTGTTGGCAGCGCCGAACGGGGAAGTGTTCAATTTCAGGAAGGAAGGCGAACGCACGCCGGGCTGGAAATTCAAGGCGGAATCCGGCCGGTACATCGTGAGTTTATCGCACCTCCGCATCGGGCCGCGCGATTACATTTTCGCGGGGCAGGACGACGGCTCCGTCCGCATCCTGAGCCGGACAGGGGAGGACCGGTTCCGTTCTCCGGTGCGCGTCCCGGTGGGGCAAAAGCTGGCGTTCCGATTGGGCAAAGACCTCGCTTCCTCCACGGTACTGTACGTGGACAACGAAGGGTGGGTGCAAGAGCGAACGATCGGCTCGGATGAATCAGTCGGGATGAGCCGCATGACTCGGGGGTCGAGCGTCCTCGTGGAAGATCGAACCGGGGATGGGATTCCAGAAGTGGTCGTGACCACTGCTGCTGGCGAAGAACTGTGGGACGCTGGCAATCAGCGCCTATCCAACTAGTCTTTCAAGATCGAACGGCTGATGACGATTTTCTGGACCTCGCTGGTGCCTTCGTAGATCTGGGTGATCTTGGCGTCGCGCATCAGGCGCTCGACGTGGTATTCTTTCACAAAACCATATCCGCCATGCACCTGAACCGCCTCGACCGTTTGGGTCATGGCCACCTCTGAAGCATAGAGCTTGGCCATGCTGGAAGCGAGATCGTAGTCTTCACCGGCGTCCTTCAAGGCGGCGGCTTTCATCACCAACAAGCGGGCCGCCTCAATTTGCGTAGCCATATCGGCTAGTTTGAATGCGATGGCCTGGTGCTGGTTGATGGTTTTGCCGAACGCCTTACGCTCTTTGGAGTAGGCCAATGCGAGTTCGTATGCCCCGGATGCGATGCCCAGCGCTTGGGCCGCGATGCCGATGCGCCCGCCGGCCAAGGTCTTCATGGCAAACTTGAATCCAAACCCGTCTTCACCGATGCGGTTTTCCTTGGGCACTTTTACGTCTTGGAACATCAGCGTGTGCGTATCCGATCCTCGGATGCCCATCTTGTCCTCCTTGGCTCCAACGATGAAGCCAGGCATGTCGCGCTCCACAATCAAGGCATTGATGCCACGGTGACCCTTGTCAGCGTCGGTTTGTGCGATGACGAGGTAAGTGCTGGCGCATCCGCCGTTGGTGATCCAGTTTTTGGTGCCGTTCAGCAAGTAGTGGTCACCGCAATCAATGGCGGTTGTCGCTTGGGATGTGGCATCGGAACCCGCTTCGGGTTCGCTGAGGCAAAATGCTCCAATCTTTTGGCCGGATGCCAGGGGCCGAAGGTATTTTTCCTTTTGCTCCTCGGTTCCGAAGGCCTGTAGGCCATAGCACACAAGGGAGTTGTTGACGCTCATGCAAACGCTTACTGAGGCGTCGACCTTGCTGATTTCTTCCATGGCCAAGACATAGCTCATGGTGTCCATTCCGCTTCCTCCGTACTTCTCGTCGACCATCATCCCCATGAAACCCAATGCTCCGAGTTCGTTGATTTCTTCGGTCGCAAACCGTTGCTCGTTGTCGCGGTCGATGACCGTGGGTTTGAGTACGTTTTGGGCGAAGTCTCGGGCGGCGTCCCGGACGGCGATGTGCTCTTCAGTAAGTTCGAGGTTCATTTCCTTGATGCTTTTGGAGAAATTGCTCCATATTGGTGCAAAGATAAGACGTCTCCGACCGTTCGATATGGAACTGAAAACCACTGAATTGGGTGCATACCGGCCAAATGGGTCCTTTCGTGTTTTGGGTACCATGAGCGGAACTTCCATGGATGCCTTGGATGTGGTGGAGGCCGAATTCACTTGTGCCAAGGGCCGGTGGAGGGGAAGTATCGAGGCCCTGCACGAGGTCCCATTGGACGAGGCATGGCCCGAGCGATTCAGCGCCCTGGCGAGTGCCGGAGCCGCCGAGTGGTTCGAATGCGAGCGGGATTGGTCGCGCTGGTGTGCAACCCAAATTGCCCGTTGCACGGACCCGCAGAAGTTTGATGTGATTGCCTTTTCCGGGCAAACCATTTTTCACCAGCCTGCGAACGGATACACCGCCCAATTGGGAAGCGGCGCGGAATTGTACGCGGCATTTGGTGCGCGCGTGCCGGTTGTCAGTGATCTACGCAGTTTGGATGTGGCGCTCGGCGGGCAAGGCGCGCCCTTGGTGCCCGTGGCGGATGCTTTGCTCTTCAGTGAATACGCAGCATGCTTGAACCTTGGAGGGTTCTCCAACATCAGCCTGGAACGAGACGGCCGTCGCTTGGCATGGGATGTGGGGCCATGCAATTTGGTGTTGAATGCCCTGGCCGGCCGCGTGGGTACGCCTTTCGATGCCTCAGGCCAGTTGGCGGCCTCGGGTCGCGTACTGCCTGAATTGTTCGCGGATTGGATGAACCTGGCGTACCACAGTCAACTAGCCCCGAAGAGCCTCGGTGTGGAGTGGCTGCAGCGGTCGTTTTGGCCGGTACTTAATAAGCACGAGCACAACGGCACGTTGGTGACGGAAGATTTGCTTGCTACGGCTGTGGCCTACATCGCTGCGCAGGTGCGCCTGGCAGCCGATGGGCGGAAGACCCTGGTGACGGGAGGCGGTGCCTTCAATGATGAATTGGTCCGGCGCTTTGGTGAAGCATCTCCGATTGGTGAAGGGGATGTGCCCTTCGAAGCAATCGTGCCGGATGCGATCCTCGTTCAAGGAAAAGAGGCCTTTGCATTTGGCTTTTTGGGGCTCTTGCGGTGGCTGGAATTGGACAACGTCTGGCCGGAAGTCACAGGCAGCAGCAGGGCTCACATGGGTGGAGCGTTGTGGGGCAAGAACGGCTTATCTTCGCCCTCGCCAAATGCAATGCAATGACCATGAAAGAACTGCTCAAGGCCTACGAATCGAAGCGACCTGAGGTCGTATTTGAGTGGCAGGATGCCGAAACCGATGCCTGTGGTTGGGTGGTAATCAATTCGTTGCGCGGCGGCGCAGCAGGCGGCGGCACGCGCATGCATCCTCGGCTGGACCGCCGAGAGGTGGAGAGCCTCGCCAAGACCATGGAGGTCAAATTCTCGGTCAGTGGTCCGCAAATCGGCGGGGCCAAATCCGGCATCGCATTCGACCCCTCTGATCCCCGTAAAGAAGGGGTCTTGCGTCGTTGGTATGCAGCCGTTACGCCGCTTCTGAAGTCGTACTACGGCACCGGTGGGGACATGAACGTGGACGAGATTCACGAAGTCATTCCCATCACAGAAGATTGTGGAATCTGGCACCCGCAAGAGGGGGTGTTCAATGGCCATTTCAATGCGAAGAATGCCGAGAAAGTGAAGCGCATTGGGCAGTTGCGTCAGGGCGTGTCCAAAATCGTGGACGACACGACTTACACCCCCAATCCGTCCAAGAAATACCGGGTCGCCGACCTCATTACTGGCTACGGCGTTTCCGAATCGGTGTGCCATTACTACCGCATTTACGGGGGCCAAGTGAGCGGCAAGCGGGTCGTCGTGCAAGGATGGGGCAACGTGGGAGCAGCCGCGGCGTACTACCTCGCACAAGCGGGCGCAGTGATCGTTGGCATCATCGACCGAGCTGGCGGCATCATCGCACCGGAAGGCTTGTCTTTTGAGGAGGTGACGCAGTTGTTTGAAGCGAAAAAGGGCAACAGCCTGAACGCTCCCAAAATGCTTTCGTTTGAGGACGTAAACGCACGAATTTGGGACTTGGAATCGGACGTTTTCTTGCCCTGTGCGGCCTCGCGCTTGATCACACAGGACCAGCTGAACCGCATGGTGAAAGCGGGGGTTGAGGTCATCTCCAGTGGCGCCAATGTGCCCTTTGCGGATGATGAAATTTTCTACGGACCGATTGCGGAATCTGCGGACCGTCAGGTCGCTGTGGTTCCGGACTTCATTGCGAATTGTGGTATGGCACGGGTATTCGCTTTCTTGATGAGCGAGTCCGATGTCGACCTCAGTGACGAAGCCATTTTCTCTGATACCTCGGCGACCATTGAACGCGCGCTTCAGGAGACACACGGAAAGAACCAAGGCCAAACAGGGCTTGCCGCGACGGCTTTTGAAATCGCACTGAGCAAGCTCATGCCAGCGCACGGAAATTAACGACCCTTTAAACCCGCGGCGGCCTCCCGTGTTGTAATTTGAGCCACCCGAATTCGCAAACTCCATGGAATTTATCGTTCTCGCCATTTTCGTTCTGGGCTACTTGTTCATCGCCTTGGAACACACCTTTCACATCGACAAGGCGGCGAGTGCATTGCTCACGGGGACCATTTGCTGGGGGCTGTTTGTGGTCGGTGTTCACGAGGTTCCCGCGCACCTAGCGACGGATTTTGCAGCCTTTGCCGCGGAATTCAACGGCACGAATGCCCAGGCGCTTCATCATTTTTTTGAGCACCGGTTGCTGCATCACATGGAGGACATCAGCTCCATCCTCTTCTTCCTGCTAGGGGCCATGACCATTGTGGAATTGGTGGATGCACACGAAGGATTCAGCGTCATCACCGACCGCATCAAGACGTCCAACAAGGTGAAGCTGATCTGGATACTGAGCCTTTTGACGTTCTTTTTCTCGGCCGTTCTGGACAACCTTACCACCTCGATCGTAATGGTGTCCCTGCTGCGGAAACTCATCGACGACAAGGAAACGAGGTGGATTTTCGCGGGCATTGTCATCATCGCGGCCAACGCCGGAGGTGCATGGTCGCCCATCGGTGACATCACGACTACCATGCTTTGGATTGGTAATCAACTGACCTCTGACGTCATCATCACGAACCTGATTGTGCCGTCGTTGGCGTGTCTGGTAGTTCCACTCGGCATCCTTTCGGTGACCATGAAAGGCGAGGTGAAGCGGCCAGACGTCAAGAAAGACGAAAAAGACCCCACGACTCCGGGGGAGCGTAAGTTGGTATTCTTCATGGGGGTAGCAGGGCTGCTCTTTGTACCGGTGTTCAAGACGGTGACCCACTTGCCACCGTTCATGGGCATGATGCTTTCGCTTGGGATGATGTGGGTCATCACGGAAATCATCCACCGCAGCAAGAACCACGAGGACCGCGATCAGTTGTCTGTCATTGGCGTCTTGCGCAAGATTGATGCCGCCTCGGTCCTATTCTTTTTGGGCATCCTGTTGGCAGTCGCATCCTTGCAGGAAATCGGGCACCTCATTACGGCCGCAGGATGGTTGAGGGATACCATGGGCGATGTCTATGCCATCAACGTTGTCATTGGGTTCCTGTCGGCCATCGTCGACAACGTGCCGCTGGTGGCTGCATCCATGGGCATGTACGACATTGCCCCGGCGGCCAGTACGGGCTGGGAGGGGTACTTTGTGCAGAACGGCATCTTCTGGCAATTCCTCGCATACTGCGCCGGTACGGGAGGTTCGGCGCTGATCATTGGCTCCGCAGCAGGCGTGGCAGTGATGGGCCTCGAGCGCATCGACTTTGTGTGGTACTTGAAGAAAATCAGCCTGCTCGCCATCGCTGGCTACCTCGCTGGCGCGGGTGTTTTCTGGTTGATGTTCCACTGATAAAACCCCGCTTTTGGCCCCGACGTTGTAAACCGCACGACGTCGAAAATTGATTCTTTTTGGGAGCGCGTGCCTCAATAAATGCGTGAACTTTCTCGTTTCAACAACGGCATTGAACGCAAGAATCTATGAAGACATTTATGCTACTCGATGTAACCACCGGAGGGCAGGTTGCGGAAAAAACGGGTGAGGCCATCCAGCAAGTGGATGTGAGCATCTTAGAATTGATTTTGGAGGGGTCCAGCGGCATAGGCGGAGGGGCGGTCATGATCCTGCTGGCGCTGATGAGTGTGGCCGCCATCTACCTGTTTTTTGAGCGCACCATGGCCATCGCCAAAGCCGAAAAGGTCAGCCCGGATTTCATGAATAAAATCCGCGATTACATCGGGCAAGGAAGTTTTGACAGTGCGCGGAACCTCTGCCAATCGTCGAACACTCCCATGGCGCGCATGTTGGACAAAGGCATCAGCCGCATCGGCAAAGACCTCAAGGACATCAGCGTTTCCATCGAGAACATCGGCAAGTTGGAGATTTACAACCTGGAGAAAAACCTGAGTTCCTTGGCCACCATCGCCAGTGCTGCTCCCATGCTGGGTTTCTTGGGAACCGTGCTCGGTATGGTGCAGGTGTTCTTGGACATGGAGCAAGTTGGCACCGTCAGCGTTGAACACATTTCATCCGGTACGAAGCAGGCCATGATCACCACCATTGTTGGCCTTGTCGTCGGTATCATCGCCTACATGGCATATAACAATTTGGTCAGCAAGGTCTCCAAGGTCATCCACAAAATGGAGGCCACGACCATTGAGTTCATCGATATTTTGGAAGAACCCGCAGCATGAACCTGGGCCAGCGAAATAAAATCAGTGTAGGGGGCAACATGTCGTCCATGACCGACTTGGTCTTCCTGTTGCTGATCTTCTTCATCATTCTCTCCACGTTGGTGAGCAATGGCGTCAACGTCGAGTTGCCCAAGGCGAAGGGGACGACTTCTGTCACGAGCAAAATGACGTTGAGCATCAAGCCGGATGGGTCGTATCACTTGAACGGCGGACCTGTGGCTTATGAGGACCTCGAGTCCTTGCTGCGCGTTCGGTTGGAAGACGCCGCTGATCCGGTGCTTTACCTCCAAGTGGACGAGTCTGTGCCTACCGGCAAAACGGTCGAGGTCATTGGCATGGCGAAAGCCAACGAATGGAAGGTGATGCTGGGCGCAACTCCCAAAAACTGATTGTGCATGCAGGCCATCCTTGAAAAACGACGCCGTGAAGGCGAGAAGAAGGACCGCATCAAAGCGGCCGTTCTCGCATTTTTCTCCTTTGCAGGGGTCGTTGTGGCGTGCTTTTTTTTGGTGGCCTTTACCAAGTCCATTCCCCCGCCAGGCGAGCAGTTTGTTGCGGTAGGATTGGCTGACATTGGTGATGTCGCAGAGGCTGCGGGTGATGTGGAATCGGAGGTGCCATCAGAAACGGTGGAAGAGGTGGTCCAACCGGAAGTGTCACAAAGTGAGCCCGTTGAGGCTGCCGTGGCAGAGGAAGTCGTGACGCAAGAACAATCGGAAGTTTCCGTACCCACAGCACCCGAACCGGTGAAGGACCCCGATCCAGAGCCCGAACCGGAACGCACCGTGGATTCGCGGTTGTCCAATGCCTTCAGTGCACTGGCACAGAGCGGCGGAGGCGGTTCAGAAGGTGCGTCCGAACAAGGAACGGGCAATGAAGGTGCGGAGGATGCCAAAATCGATGGCCGAGGCGTGGTGAGTGGGGACGACGGAGATTTTGATTTGGACGGCGGAAGCATCATCGGCCGCCCCATTCAGAACGAAACCCCCCGTAAGGAAGGCGTGGTCCGGGTCAAAATTCTCGTAGACAAGAACGGCAAGGTGACATCCGCTACGTACGACGGCGCGGGTTCGAATACCGCAGACAGCGAACTCATCGAGATGGCTTGCCGTGCGGCGCGGACCACCACATGGACCGAGAACCTGGCCCGGCCCATTCGGTCGGGATTCGTGACCATTCGATTCGAACTCGAGTGACCTACGCCGAAGCCACCGCGTGGCTGTTCCAGCAGCTCCCCATGTTCCAGCGGCAAGGTCCCGCCGCTTACAAAGCCGACCTGAGCGGGACCTACCGCGTCTTGGATGTGCTTGGCCGTCCCGATCTTCGCCTCAATCACGTCGTTCACGTGGCCTGCACCAACGGCAAGGGTTCCGTGTGCACAGCCATTGCCAATGCGCTGCAGGCCCAAGGCAAACGCGTAGCATTGTTCACGTCACCCCACCTCGAGGACTTCCGGGAGCGCATGCGCATCAACGGCGCCGTACCCGAAGATCAGTGGGTGGTGGAATTCATTCAACGCATGCGACCTGCAATCGAATCGGCGGGATTTGTGCCGTCGTTTTTTGAGTGGACCTTTGGTATGGCCTTGGTGTGGTTTGCTGAGCAGGAGGTGGATGTGGTGGTCCTCGAAACGGGAATGGGAGGGCGGCTCGACAGCACCAACGTTTTTCCGCAACCACTGCTCACGGTCATCACCAACATTGGGTTGGACCACCAGCAATTCCTCGGTGAAGACATCCGCTCGATTGCCCGAGAAAAGGCGGGCATCATCAAGGATGGGGTGCCGCTCGTCATGGGCCGTATGCGCCCGGAGGCTCAATCGGTGTTGTTGGAGACGGCGAATCGTTTTGGGGCGGAGGTCCACTACGCGGGAGTTGCTTCTGGGGATGTTGAAGGCGGTCCGCACTGGCCCGAAAACCGGGCTACTTCGCACAAGGCACTCGAGGTGCTGAACGCCTCCCCTTTTGGGCGCGATTGGGAGGTGCCGCCGCTGGAGGCCATCACGAAATCCGGTCATGCTGGGCGGTGGCAGTGGCTGCGTCGAGCGCCCTCCGGTGCGCGCATTTTACTCGACTGCGCACACAATTTGGATGGCCTGCACCGAACGTTGGGAGCGATTGAAGCCCTGGAATGCGATCAACTGCGTGTGGTATTCGGAGCGGTCAACGACAAAGACGTGAAGGGTGCCCTGACGGCTATGCCCAGCGAGGGAGCGTATTATTTCTGCGCGGCGCAAATCCCAAGAGCCTTGCCCAGTGCGACGTTGGCTGACCATGCCGCAGACGTCGGATTGAACGGCCAAGCGTACGGAACAGTCGAAGCGGCTTTAGAAGCGGCGCTCGCTGATGCTCAGCCGAACGACTTGGTCTCGGTATTCGGAAGCGTCTTCATAGCCGGTGAGGTGCTCGCTTGGGAGCGCAGCCGAAACTGACATGGGTTAGTGCAACGCCTTACCCGTCATTTCAGGTGGCTGCGGAATGCCCATCAGCTTGAGTACGGTTGGGGCGACATCCGCCAAAATGCCGTCTTGAATCGAATGGACATGTTCTGACAAAACCACCACCGGAACCGGGTTAGTGGTGTGAGCGGTGTGGGGCGAACCGTCAGGATGCCGCGCAAAATCTGCATTGCCGTGGTCGGCAATGACGATGAATTGGTAGCCGTTGGCGCGGCCAGCCTCGACCACTTCGCGAAGGCATTCGTCGGTGACTTCCACCGCTTTGACAATGGCGTCGAAAACGCCCGTGTGGCCCACCATATCAGGGTTGGCGAAATTGAGGCATATGAAATCGGGAGCCTGTCCGTTCTCGCCCTTCATTTCCGGGACGATGAGGTTGACAATTTCATGGGCAGACATCTCAGGTTGGAGATCGTAGGTAGGAACCTTGGGACTGTGTGCCATCAGTCGACGCTCTCCATCGAACGGAACTTCGCGGCCGCCACTGAAGAAGAACGTGACGTGGGGGTACTTTTCCGTTTCAGCGATGCGCACCTGGGTGCGGCCTGCTGCCGCGACCGTTTCACCCAAGGTGCCGACCAAGTTGGGCTTGTCGTATATCACATGAACGCCCTGAAACGAATCGTCGTAATTGGTCATGGTGACGTAGTGCAACGGGAGGGGCTCCATCTCGTGCTCGGGATACGCCTGCTGGGTCAGGGCGGATGTGATCTCGCGGCACCGGTCGGTCCGGAAGTTGAAGCAAATGACCACGTCGTTCGGAGCAATACAGACAGCATCTCCCACTACAAACGGCCGAATAAACTCGTCGGTGATGTCTTGGGCATAATGCGCTTCAATGCCCTCTGCTGCCGTTTCATAGCGCGCGCCCTCTCCTCGAACAAGGGTGGCATACGATTGTCCGATGCGCTCCCACCGGTTGTCCCGGTCCATAGCATAGTAGCGCCCGTGCACGGAGGCAATGCGTCCTCCGGTCGAATCCAGTACCGTTTCGAGTTCCGCGATGTATTTCGCTGCGGTGCGCGGGGAAGTATCTCTTCCATCGGTAAAGGCATGAACGGCGAAGTCTTTGATGCCTGCGGCTGCAGCGGCCTTGCAGAGCGCGTTCAGGTGCTCTTGTTGTGAATGCACCCCGCCTTGCGATACGAGGCCCATGAAATGCAAGCAACCACCGGTGGTTTTGGCTTGATTAAACGCGGCCTGAAGCACCGCTTCTTTTTCAAAAGAACCGGCCTCAATGGCGCGGTTGATGCGGAGCAAATCTTGGTAGACGACCCGGCCGGCGCCGATGTTCATGTGGCCGACTTCGCTATTCCCCATTTGTCCATCTGGCAACCCAACGTGTTCACCGTCGGTGCGCAAGGTGGCTTTGGGGTAATCGTTCAACAGCCCATCCATAAAGGGTGTGTTGGCAGCGGCGATGGCATTGCTCGCATCGTCGTCGCCGATGCCCCATCCGTCCAGGATGATCAAGGCGCATTTGTTGGAAGAGTGGGTCATGAAGTAAGGGGAATCTTCGTGGTGATGCGGCATCCACCGCGTTTGCTGGTCTCAATGGTCAATTCTCCGCCGTGCATGCGGATGATCTGGTGGGCCAAATAAAGCCCCAATCCCGTGCCGGTGGTATCGGAATGTTCAATGCGTTCGAATTTTTCCAATACCTGCTTCCGTTTGTTGGCTGGGATGCCCTTACCTCCGTCATCGACCGTGCACTCAAGGGCTTCAGGGGTTTGGGAAATTTCGACGTGTACGGGAGCGTCGTTCGGGCTGTATTTGAACGCGTTTTCGATCAAATTGCCCCAGGCGAGGGCCATGGCATCGGCATCGCCTTCCACGAGGCCCATGGCTGTTTCGGGGGTTTTTAGTTCGATGGGCCAGTCCCGGAAGGGTCCTGCTTGTTGCCGTTTGATGGCTTCATTGATGATGTGCTCCGCATCAAACGGTTCGCGGTTCATGGCTTTGCCCGAAACCAGTCGGTTGCTTTGCAGGATGTTTTCGACGCGTTGGGAAAGTCGGCTCAACCCGGCGCTCGCATCTTCATAGAGTTCGCGTTTGGTCGCTTCGTCCCATTCGTGTCGTTTGAGCGAGTCGATGGCCAGTTGCGTGCCTGCGATGGGGGTTTTCAATTCGTGGGTGACGGCAAGCAAAAAGTGCCGCTCCTTCTGCGCCTGGGCTCGCTCCTTTCGAATGCCCCTCCAGATGGCCACAAAGCCCAAGCTCAGCAGCCCCAAGAATACGCTTCCCTCGCCGAGGATCATCAACGTGTACCGCGGAGCATTCGAGGTGCCTTCTAACGCGTCGATGGTGTGGTGCTGTTGAATGAGCAGGTAGGCCCACCAGCTGAATTGCATCAGAATGTAGGCGCCTAACACCCCTGTTAGCCACGTCCGGTTCGCTCGTTCAGCTTGCTGCCTGGGCATGCTGCAAAGCTAGTGCACACCCTCTAGAAACGAATGCATACGTGCTCCCGCTTGAGGGCTTGATTGCGCGTTAGGAGGCCCCATTCGAACGCATCTACCTGTACCGTCCATTCGGTCATGTTGCACAGGTGTTTCCAGGCTTCTTCCATGTCGGGCGACCAGTGGATGTCATCGCACACCATCACGCCCTTGGGGCGCAGCAATGGAAGGCTCTTTTCGACGTAGCGGATCAAGGCTTCGCCCCGGTGGTTGCCATCGATGAATATCAGGTCGTACTGCCGGTCGGCGAAGGCCTCCCATGTTGCATCGAATTCGCCTGAAAAGGACCGGATGTTTGCGATTCCGAGCTCGGCCCAATGGGACTGGGCCAAGGTGTGGATGTGGGGGTTGCCTTCCACAGTCGTCAGGGTTTGGGAGTGGCGTGCCAAGTAAGCCGAAGTGAGCCCCAAAGATGTGCCGAGCTCAAGGGTGGAGGAGCTGCTGAGGTGCGCCGACAATGCGGCAAGGGCACGGGCGTGTTTGGGGCGCTTCAGAGAACGCTTGGCAATGCCGGAGACAGTCGAAGTGCTCCCGGTGGAACCCGCACCATAATCCATTACGGGTGCGACCTCCGTGCTGGATTTGAGCGCAGAGCGTAGGGTTTCGATATCCGCATAATGGAATTTGGCGCTCCGCATGCTCGTGAGCAGGGTGAACAGCCACGGACTGTGGATGGAACGCCAGCTCCGGCTCCTAAGGAGCCAACGAACAAACGAGGCAATGCGGAAGATGGCGATCGATTTCACTTTGTTAAATGTACGGTGTCGAATATGCGATATTTCATATATCTTTGCGCCCCGTTCGGGCGATTAGCTCAGTTGGTTTAGAGCACCTCGTTTACACCGAGGGGGTCGG
>CALKYI010000259.1 GCA_938003665.1 uncultured Flavobacteriales bacterium | reverse complement strand
CTGATTGGGGGTTCGGGCGATGCAGAAAGGGCCAAGGCCTTGGAGGGTTCGAACGTCATCTCCTTGGTCGGCGAAACCACGTTGGCAGAATCCGCCGCCGTCCTGCGCGGTGCGCGGCACGTGTACGCCGGCGACACGGGCATGATGCACCTCGCTGCTGCTATGGGAACGCCGGTCACTTCGTTTTGGGGCTGCACCCGCCCGAGCCTCGGGATGGCGCCTTGGAGCCCCGCTCGGGGTTCGGCCATCATCGTCCCGGATGTTCAGCTCGGCAGCCGTCCTTGCTCCAAACTCGGAAACCGCTGCCGCCATTCCAATGGCTGCATGGCCGCGACGGAACAGGCGTATTCCGAGGGACTAGTCAAATAGGGCCTTGAGCTCAGTGGCCTCGGAGGGCTGCATTTTGCCAGCCAATACCAACCGCAGTTGGCGCCGGCGCAACGCACCGTCAAACCGCTCACGCTCCTCCTCTGATTCGGGAAGCACGTCCGGCACAGCGATGGGCGCGCCCAATTGGTCTACCGCGACAAATGTGTACATCGCTTCGTTGCACAGTTGCTGTTCGCCGCTGAGGTGATCTTCCACGTGCACCCGCATGAACACCTCCATGGAACTGTTGAACGTGCGCGTGACCTCTGCATGAATCGTCACAATGTCCCCCAACTTGATGGGCTTCTTGAAGGAGACGTTGTTCACCGCGGCCGTCACGCATATGCGGCGGCTGCAGCGGTGGGCGCTGATGGCAGCCGTGATGTCCATCCAATTCAACAGGTTGCCTCCCATCAGGTTGCCCAACGTGTTGGTGTCGTTGGGCATGACAATGCGCGTGCTGGAAGCGTACGTGTCTCGGGGGGTGCGTTGTTTGACCATGGGTGAAAGTTTGCGCAAAGTTCCGACGTCCAATCCGATTTCCCGCACTCGTGCCAGGGCATTTGCTGCAACAAATGAAAAAAGCCCCTCCATTGCTGGAGGGGCCTTTCCGTTGTGGATCGCAGTGCCCAGAGTCTGGCAAGGAATCAGTTTCCGACCAGCAGCTTGGTCGTCACCGTTCCGCTTGCTGAGAGGATTTGGATCTGGTACAATCCAGTCTCCAGCATGCTGGCGGGCACTTCAATGTTCATGGGGACGTCAGCGAATACCTGACCTTCCCACAGCGTCATAACGAGCATGCCGTTGCCACTGTAGAGGTGGACAGCCACTTGTTCGTCAGCTTCCGTCATGAACGTCAACAAGGCGATGTCGTTGGCTGGGTTTGGTGTCAAACCGAGGACCTTGATGTTGTGTCCTTGGCTTGAACCGTCGTCCGAACCGATGGTGTCGTCGCCGATGGCATCGTCACCCCAGCTGTTGTCTTCATCGTCGTTGCCGTCCAATGTAGGCTCGATCGGCTCGCACGTGAGGCCGTTGACGTCAACCGTGTATGCAAACGACGTGGTGTTGCCGCTGCAATCCGTTACCGTGTACTCACGCTCGATGCCCCATGGCAGGCTGCAGTCGATGTCCGCGAAGACATCACCGGTTCCCATCACGTCCGCACCGTTGAAGGTACCGATGTAGTAGAACCAGCCGCTGTAACCGTGGTTGGCGTTCTTGTTGTTCGCCCCTTCACCGACCTGGAATCCGAAGAATCCGTTCGATGGCTGGTGCGACAAGGCCAATTCAGACCCTTCGTAATCGCCCCAACCGGACGCGGTGCTCGTGCCTTGCAGGATGTAGTACATCCACTCGGTGTGATCACCCAATCCGCAGTCGGACTTGTAACTCTGTGCACCCGGCTGATCGATCCAATCCTGCCAGTTGAGTCCTTCGTTCAAATCGATTTCGAAGGTCCAACCCGCATTTGGATTGTCCATGGAAACGACGTCCATGGTGATGTGGGCCGTACCGTCGACGTAGTTGGACATCAGTCCGCCTGTCAACGTGTAGAACTCGTCGCCTGGGAAGTTGAACAATCGTGCCGCGTGCGAAGTGAAGTTGTCACACGTCAAGCCGTCTTCGGTTGAAGCCGGGTTGCTTGGCAAGCAGAACGCAGCTACATCTTCCGTCGGAGCGTACTCGCCGGTGTAAGTCTCCGAAACGGTCACCTCCACGTCGTCGCCGCAGTTGTCGGAAGCCGTGAGAGTCAACGCGTCCGGAACGCTTACCATGCCCCATACGTCTTCAGCGCATACCGCTACGATGCCACCATCCTCTACACCCTCGGAATCATCGATGGATGGTGCCGTGGTGTCGCTGACGACGATGGTGAAGCTGTGGGACGTGCTGTTGCCACAAGCATCCGTGGCCGTGAGGGTCACGAGGTGCTCGTAGTTGCCGCAACCGTCTTCGCTGATCACCTCGCGGGTTTCAACGATGTTCGCTGCGCTGCAGACGTCGTCGGCCAATGCCGTGTACGCCATTTCCTCACATTCGCTGGTCTGATCACCTGGTACCTGCGTGAATGCCGGTGCCGTGGTGTCTTCCACTGAGAATGTCGCTGTCGTGCTGCTGCTGTTGCCGCAAGCGTCTGTCGCCGTGAAGGTCACCGTCGTTGAACCTGTAGCACCGCAGTCAACAGCCAAGCCGTTGTAGTCGTTGCTCCACATCACGCCGCTGCACTCGTCGGAAGCACTTGCGCCACCGTTGCTGTCCAGCCATGCCATGACCGCATCCACGTTGCCGGCGCCGTCGCATTCAACCGTAGCGTCCATTGCCGCCATGTCGATAGCTGGTGCCGTTGTGTCTTCGATCGTGAACGTCGCCGTCGTGCTGCTGCTGTTGCCACAGGCGTCGGTTGCGGTAAAGGTCACCGTAGCCGCTCCAGTCGGGCCGCACGCTGCATCGAGTCCATCGTAATCGTTGGTCCAGGTCACACCGCTGCACGCGTCAGAAGCACTCGCGCCACCGTTGCTATCCAGCCACGCCATGACCGCATCCACGTTACCGGCGCCGTCGCACTCAGCCGTAGCATCTGCTGCAGCCATGTCGATGGTTGGAGCTGTCGTGTCTTCAATTGT
>CALKYI010000258.1 GCA_938003665.1 uncultured Flavobacteriales bacterium | reverse complement strand
CACCTTTGATACCGACAAATCAGCAGGCAAACTTTCCAATCCATACTCACTTGCAAACCGTCCGTCATGAGCCGAGAAATAGTCAAAATCCAGCGTATCGAACCAGACGCGCCAAGCGTGCTCATCGCCGGAATCCAAAGCATACGCCGCTCGTGGATCTCGAGCGGGGGAGGACGGCCAATAAAAGGCATCGGATTCTCTTTCTACGACCGACGGAAGCGCTTGGTGGAACACAGCTGCATAAGCCTCCTCTGTCGCAATCGAATCCGCACCGTGCAAGTCAAATAAATCAGGCCAACCCCACGTTTCCCAAGCTTTTTGCGATTCGTTGTTGCCGCACCACAGGGCGAGTGACGGCCGATGACGAAGCCGTTTGACTTGATGCTCTGCTTCAGCCGCGACGTTGTCCACGTAGGCAGAATCGCTGGGCACCATGGCGCAAGCGAACATGAAGTCTTGCCACACCAACAGCCCGGCGGAATCGCAGAAATGGTAAAACTGTTCACTGGGATAGGAGGCACCGCCCCAGACCCTCACCATGTTCATGTTGGCATCGACGGCACTTTGGAGCCGGGACAGCTCGTTTACGCTGCTGCGCACCGTGAAGAAGTCAGCCGGGATCACATTGGCTCCCCGTGCTTGAACCCGCACCCCATTGACGTGACAGGCGAATGACCGGCCCCATGCGTCTGGCTCGCGTACCCATTCGATGGTCCGGAGTCCGATGTTCCAATGAAGTGAATGAAGGGCAGGCGAATCGGGTGTCCATGTCAATCGGTAAAGCGGCTGATCGCCCATGCCATTTGGCCACCACAATTCGGGCGTTTCGACAGTACATGAGCCACCAGTTGGATCCGTTCCGATGA
This sequence comes from uncultured Flavobacteriales bacterium, assembly GCA_938003665.1. Lineage (GTDB taxonomy): Bacteria > Bacteroidota > Bacteroidia > Flavobacteriales_D > Sanyastnellaceae > UA16. The sequence continues at coordinate 8,997 of CALKYI010000258.1, read as the reverse complement.
GTTCTTGGTTCCAGTCCGGGTGGATCAAGGTCCACGACCCTGCAGGCCAATCGTTCTCCGGCTCAAAGGTGATGCGCGCAGCTCCATCCGCTACCAAGGTGGTTTGAATCCGATTCGATGAGGCCTGCGGTTGGGCAGCGGGAACAATGGTCACAGGACCTGAAATGCCCGCAGAAACCAGCCGTGGTCCCCAGTCCCAGCCGAAGTGGTAATACGGCTTACGCGTCACGCTGCTCGTCTGCTGACCAATCGGTTTCATTTCATTGCTGACGGGAATGTTGCGCGGCTGTGCATCCAAGATGGTCTGGCCGCGTTCGACTGGAGAATGAAGGGTTACTTCAATGTTCCAGGCATCCTCGGACGGCGGCAAAGCCACCTCGTAAGCCCGGTGGGCATTGTCGCTTTCCATCAGCAGGGAGTCATTGACGACGATGCTCGCGTAGGTGTCCAACCCTTCAAATCGCAGCACCGACTCCTTTGCGTGATCCGAAACCAAAACGCGTGTTCGGTACACCCAATTTTGCTGTTCCAACCACTGAAGCGAATCCTCGTAGGTTCCAAAAAAGGGGTCCGGTATGCGTTCGTGTTTCAGCAAGTCGGTTACGGCGTTTCCGGGTACTGCTACGGGCAAACATTCATGCGTTTTTGGGAGGTAGAGTTCCCAGTTGTTAATACCAACAAAATCAGGTGTTGTAGGTCTTTCACAGCCGGATAACGAGGCGACGGCCAGCGCAATGATGAACCAAACTCCTCCAATGACGAATGGGGCGATGGAGGGTGTTTTTTGCATGGGGACCATGGTGCAATTCGACAAGATAGAACGCCCCGTCTGCTGGGGCAAAAAAAGGCCGCCGAATCTGCCATCTATGTCAAATTAAGCGTGTAACTTGCACACCTGTCGCCCGAGCAATGAACCCGGCGTAATCTCACTGCAGAAAACGCGCTCCGTCCTCGTGAACTTTCTTTCCAATTTGACCACTCTCTGTGCCGTAGGTATATTCCTATTGAGCCTCGGCGCATGCAGCGGTGGGCCCAAGGGCGAAGTCACGGAGAGACAAGCGTTCGTTGATTCCCTGATTGCAACGATGAGTTTGGAGGCCAAGGTGGGGGAGATGACCCAACTCACATTGGGGACCATTCTGCAAAAAGAGAACAAAACAATCATCGAGCCTCAGCACCTCGATTCGTCGCGTGCAAGGGAGGCCCTCGTGGATTATCAGGTGGGAAGCATCCTCAACTGTGGAGATCATGCCCATACTCCGGAGAAATGGCACGAATTCATCACGGGTATTCAGGAGCATGCGGCGCGCAAAGCATCGGGCATTCCTGTCTTGTACGGGGTCGATGCCATACACGGTCCAACGTATACGTCTGATGCGGTGCTTGGCCCGCAGCAAATCGGGTTGGCCGCCACATGGAATGAATCGCTCGTTCGAAAAAACGCAGCGGCCACAGCAGAGCAGGTTGCTGCGTGCGGCATTCCGTGGAATTTTTCGCCCGTACTCGATTTGGGCCGTGATCCCCGCTGGCCGCGTTTTTGGGAAACCTTCGGAGAAGACCCGCTACTTGCTTCACGCCTCGGCGTAGCGATGGTCGAGGGGTACCAGAACGGAGATGTTCCATTCGCTGCGACGTTGAAGCATTTCTTTGGTTACGGTTTCTCGTTGTCCGGAAAAGACCGCACCCCCGCCTGGATTCCAGAACGCGAGTTGCGCGAATATTTCCTTCCCTCGTTCCAAGCTGCCATCGATGCAGGAGCCATGTCCATCATGGTGAACAGTGGTGAAATCAACGGTATCCCGGTGCACGCCAACCGGTACTTGCTGACCGATCTGTTGCGTGATGAGTTGGGTTTCGAAGGCGTGGTCGTATCCGATTGGGAGGACATTCGCTACCTCTACACCCGGCACATGGTGGCCGAAGACAACAAAGAGGCAACGCGCATGGGCATCGAAGCGGGGATTGACATGAGCATGGTCCCCCATGACCTCGAATTCAGCGAAGCCTTGGTTGAGTTGGTGCAAGAGGGCACGATCAGCATGGAACGCATCGACCTTTCGGTTCGGCGGATCCTCAACATGAAATGGGAATTGGGGTTGTTCGAAACAGCAGGCATGCCGCCGGCCTTGGATACCTACCCGGACAGATCACAATTCGAAGGGACTGCAGCGCGCGCGGCCTTGGAATCCATTACGGTCCTGAAGAATGAAGGCCAGCATGCTGTCTACCCAGACCGGCCCATATTGCCCATCGGCGGGACAGGCACCGTGTTCGTAACGGGGCCTACTGCCCATAGCCTTAACGCCCTGAACGGCGGGTGGACCGGTACATGGCAGGGAACAAATACGCGTTTCAACACGCCTGGACGGCCGCACTTGGCGGAAGCCATGGCCGAGCATTTTGGTTCAGATCGCATTGCTGATAGCCCGCTGACCATGGATTTTGGGTCCGATGACATTGATAAGGTCACTCGGGCGATTCGAGCGACACGACCCGCGTGTGTGGTCTTGGCCTTGGGCGAGATGCCCTACACTGAATTCGTTGGCAACGACGAGGACTTGAGTTTGTTCAGCAACCAGAAGGACTTGGTGCGTGCTGTGCATGCGTTAAACGTGCCCATCATCGGGGTGTTCATTGAAGGCCGGCCGAGAACGTTCGCGGACATCGAACCGCTGATGGACGCCGTGGTCATGGCCTACTTGCCAGGTGATTATGGAGGATTGGCCATCGCGCAAGTGCTCGACGGATCATACAATCCGAGCGGCCGTTTGCCCTTTACGTGGCCGCGCCATCCGTCATCGCACTTGACCTACGACTACAAATTTGCTGAACGTGGCAATCCGGGCTCCTCTTCGGGTGGCTACAATCCGCAATACCCCTTTGGGCACGGCTTGAGCTACTCAAGTGTTGAGTACAGCAATTTTTCGCTGGTTGATTCCACGTTGAGCGTGGGCGATTCCATTCGCGGCACCATCGACATCACGAACACCGGGGATCGTACGGTCAATGAACTGGTACTAGTGTACGCGCAAGACCACGTGGCGTCCATTACACCGAGTGTGCAGCGGCTGCGTGATTTCAATCGCGTGTTTATTGGACCCGGTGAGACGGTCACTCACGGCATCAATTTGCCAGTTAGCGCCCTGTCTTTTGTACACACGGACCTCGTTAGCCGTGTTGAGCCTGGTGCCTTTACCTTGAAAATTGCTGATGAATCAGCCACCTTCCGCATAAAATGAACCCAAACCATAAACTCTTACAATGAAAAACGTTTACGTAAGCATGATCGCAATGCTTGTTGCTGCCACTTCTTGGGGGCAAACATCCGTTGTGACATTTAATCTCAACATGGAGAACGAGACCGTGTCCGAAGGAGGTGTTTACCTCGGCGGCGGTGTCATCGGTGGACCCACCGAGCATGAAATGACCGACCCGGATGGGGACGGCGTGTACAGTGTTGATGTTGTCATGGACAACGGCACAACAGGCAACTACATTTTCCTCAATGGCAACTGCCCTGACTGGAGCTGCAAAGAGAACCTGCAGGGCCTCCCTTGTTCGGACCCAGCCAATTGGAATGACCGCATCTTGCCTGAAATCAACGGCGATATGACCATCAGCACTTGCTTTGGTCAGTGCTCAGAGGATGGCTCTTGCCAAGCTCCACCACCTGCATCCGCGGTGACCTTCCGCGTAGACATGTCGGAGTACACTGGTACCTACGGCGCAGTGAATTTGAACGGCAGCTTCAACGGCTGGTGCGGCACATGCGCTGAGATGACCGACGATGACGCGGACGGCGTTTATGAGCTCGCCATTGAGCTTGATAACGAGATGTCCTACGAGTACAAGTTCACGTTGGACGGTTGGAGCGCTCAGGAAGAATTCACCGAAGGTGATCCGTGCACCAGCACCATTGACGGTTACACTAACGGTACGTTGACTACCGGAACGGAGGCAATGGCCTTGGACGTGGTGTGCTACAACTCCTGCTCGGCCTGCGAGGGCTCGAATGGGGGCGGCGGCGGAAACGACAGCCTGTTCACCGTGACGTTCAACCTCAACATGGAATTGGAAGACGTTGATCCTACAGGTGTTTACCTCGCTGGAGGTGGAAACTTTGGAAACCCCGGCGACAACCAAATGACCGACGACGACGGTGACGGCGTCTACTCCATTACCGTGGAGGTAGAGGCTGGATTCAGCAGCTACTACACGTTCACCAACGGTGCGTGTGGCGACTGGTCGTGCAAGGAGAACATCGCTGGTTTGCCTTGCGCCAACCCAGATAACTACAACGACCGTTTCTTGCCTGAAGTAACAGGCAACACGGTGGTCAGCACGTGCTTCGGCCAGTGCAGCGAAGACGGTTCTTGTGAAATGATCAGCCCAGTTCCTGTCACCTTCAAGGTCGACATGAGCGAGCAATTGGTCGTGAGTGGAGTGACCATTTTCGGTGGCTCCATCAATGGCTGGGACAACACGGCGACTCCTTTGGCTGACGATGACGGAGACGGCATCTACGAGGTGACCCTCGACTTGTTGCCTGGCGGCCACGAATACAAGTTCGTCAACAGCGGCGTGGAAGAAGTATTTGATCCCATCGTTCACGGTGAGTGCACAGTCACGACAGCTGACTCGGTTTACACGAATCGCTACTTGTTCATCGACGAAGAAGCGTCGGTTGAAACCATCGCATACTGCTTCAACTCGTGTGATGTTTGCACCCCAGATAACGTAATGGAGTTGGGAGGCATGGACTTCAAGCTCGTCCCTTCGATCACCAACGACATCGTTGAGTTGCGCATGCAGGGTGCCAACAATGCTCCTTGCGAAGTGAGCGTTGTGTCCTTCAACGGGGCCTTGGTCGAGCGCGTGCTGTTGCCAGCGAACACGCCGGTCTGGACGCTCGACATGAGTTCAGAAGCGGCAGGTGTATACTTCGTTCAGTTGAACATGAATGGAGTCGTTGCGACAGAGAAACTCATCAAAGTCCAATAATCAAAGGACACCAACTACAACATCCAGCAACACTGGAACGAACTGAATTCTGATGAAAAAACTGCTTTTAGCATTTGGATTCATCGGTGCCATCTTGGCGACCTCCTTCTCTCAGGGAAGGATGGTCTCCGGGACGGTGACCGCCGCTGAAGACGGCCTCGGCTTGCCCGGGGTCACGGTGGTCGAGAAGGGGACGCGGAACGCGACCTTTTCGGACATCGATGGAAAATTCACGTTGCCCGTATCGGGTGACCCTGTAACCCTTGTTTTCTCCTTCATTGGTTACCGCAGCAAAGAGGTCAGCGCAACGTCCAACCAGCCGGTCAACGTCCAATTGGACGCGGACATTGCGGGATTGGAGGAAGTGGTCGTCATCGGCTACGGCAACCAGAAGCGCAGCAAAATCTCCGGTGCCGTTGGGACGATTGATACGAAGGAAATCACTTCGTTGCCCGTTCTTCGAACAGAGCAAGCGCTTCAAGGTCGAGCTGCCGGGGTGCAGGTAACACAGAATTCAGGTCAACCTGGTTCTACCCAGTCCATCCGGATTCGTGGAACAGGTTCATTGAACAACGCCGAGCCGTTGTACGTTATTGACGGCATTCCCAGCGCTGGCATCGACTATTTGAACCCTGCGGACATCGAGTCCATCTCCATTTTGAAGGACGCGGCTTCTGCGGCCATTTACGGTGCGCGTGGTGGAAATGGTGTCGTATTGATCACTACGAAATCCGGCGACAAAGGCCAAAAGCCTCAAATCACCTATGAAAGCTACTACGGCGTTCAGGAGCCTTGGAAATACATGGCACTGTTGAATGCTGAAGAGTACGCCATTCTCATGAACGAAAGCCGCTCCGCTGCGGGCCTCGCGCCACTGGAAGCGTTGAGCAACCCAGCGGCATTGGGCGAAGGCTTCGATTGGCAGGATGAAATTTTCCAGCGCGCCCCGATGATGAATCACTCGTTCAGCTTCACGAAGGGCACCAAGACCTCGTCAACGGCGGTTGGCGGAAGCTACTTCACGCAGGACGGTATCATCGGTGGCGAGAAGGGGCGTTTCGAGCGCTACACCTTCCGCATCAACACCCGCCAAGACGGTGGTGAGCGATTCCGCATGGGCCAGAACGTGAACTTCACGCACCTGAATCGTTCGGCGTTGGCTGAGAACAACGAATTCGCCACCCCTGTGGGTCGTGCGCTGAATATGGATCCGATCACTACGGCACAACGCCCCGATGGATCCTATGCGTACAGTACGTTCATCGATTCCGATATCGCCAACCCGGCGAACCAAATCGCACTGAACAACGACTTCTGGACCACGAACCGTTTTGTCGGTTCAACGTTCGCAGAATTTGACATTTTGTCCAACTTGAAATTCCGCTCGACCATGTCGGTGGATTTGTCATTGGGCTCACACCGTATTTTCTATCCCTCCTACGACTTGGGCATCGGTGAGAACGACCCCGAGCGTCCGGCTTATGAGTTTCGTCCGGTCAACTCCCTCGTACTCGGCGAAAACAAGTGGAGCAACTGGCAGTGGGAGAACACGGTGAATTACACCAAAGAATTGAACAATGGCGACGACTTGCAAGTCATCGCAGGCTACTCAGCGTTGAACAACCTGAGCACCAACTTCTACGGTTCGCGCGATAGCTTGGCATCGAATGACGTGTTGTTCGCCTACTTGAGCAACAGCATGAACACTGCTGAACAAGCCCCAACGGCGAACGGCGGCATTTCAGAATCGTCCTTCATTGGACAATTCGTTCGTGTGAACTACAGTCTGGGTGAGGCTTGGTCATTGGCCGGTACAGTCCGCCGCGACGGTTCATCTCGATTCGGTAAAAACAACCGATACGGCATCTTCCCATCGTTCTCCGCGGCGTACAACATGACCGAATTGCCATGGGTCGCCGAGAAAGACTGGATTGACTTCTTGAAAGTCCGCGCCAGCTGGGGCCAAAACGGTAATGCGGACGGCATCGGCAACTTCGATTACACGTCCCTCATTTTCAACGGCCTGAATTACACCTTCGGCAGCGATCAAGTCCAGGTAAATGGCGCAGGTCCCATCAACACGTCCAACCCCGATCTGAAGTGGGAGACGGTCGAGCAGACGAACATCGGTGTGGACGCCGACTTGTACAAAGGCAAGTTGAACATTGTCGCCGACTACTTTGTGAAGAACACGAACGATATGTTGGCGGTGGTTCCACTGCCTGGCGTGGTCGGCTTCTTGCCTTCTGCCACGAATGTTGCGTCAGCGAAGAACTCCGGTTTTGAGTTCATGGTCAACCACCGCAATCAGAAAGGTTTGGTGGAATACGAAGTGGGAGGTAACATCTCCTTCATTCGCAATGAAGTGACCGATTTGGGAGAGGGCGGACAGCCCATCTCCACCGGTTCGGTCTTCGGCATTGGTGATTTGGTGGCCTACACGGAAATTGGCATGCCCATGGCGTACTTCTACGGCTACGAAACGGCGGGCATCTTCCAGACGGATGAAGAAGCCGCTGCTTATGAAGCCTTGCCAAACGCCCAAGCCGGAGACGTCATTTTCGTGGATCAGAATGGCGATGGCGTCATCGATGCGGATGACAAGACCATGATTGGAAACCCACATCCGGATTTTACCTACGGTTTCAATGCTTCTGCCAATTACAAGGCGTTTGATTTCAGCTTTTTCCTGCAAGGCACGCACGGCAACGACGTGCTGAACGGTGTGTTCCGGTACGACCTGAATACCACCAACCTTCCAGTCGCGGCGTTGGAACGCTGGACGGGCGAAGGGACAAGCGATTTGTACCCGCGGATTTCACACAGCGATCCGAATCAGAACAACCGCATCTCCGACCGATTTGTCGAGGACGGGTCGTTCTTGCGCATCAAAAACGTGCAATTGGGCTACACCTTGCCAGAGAGCGTGATGCAACGTTTGCAGATTGGCAAGTGTCGTGTATATCTCGCAGCAAGTAATTTGTTCACCTTCACCAGCTACTCTGGCCTCGATCCGGAAATCGGTACGCGGGGCACATTGGAGATTGGCATCGACCGCGGTTTCTATCCGGCGGCGCGAACCTTCATGGCAGGTGTTAACGTCAATTTTTAATTCGCATACCCATGAAACAACAGAAAACACTCTTTATGATTGGATTCCTCGCTGTCTCTTTGGTAGCGTGCAAGCAGGAATTCCTGGAAATCACACCGCTGGTGGGTTCCACCGAGGCTAACTACTACCTCACGCCTGAAGATGCTGAGGCGGCCACCATTGCTTGCTACAACAACCTCCAGCAGGAGGTTACCAATATCCAAGGAAGTGCCCAATTGGCGGCGCACTTCCGCTGGTACTTTGGCGACATTTGCTCGGACGATTCCTTCAAAGGCGGATCGGGCGACGGCGACGAACCGGATTTGTTCTTGTTCGAAAACTTCCAGGGCAATTCGGCCAGCCGCATTCTGTTGGGCGAGTGGCAGGTAGCCTACCGTGGGATTGCGTACTGCAACTTAGCGTTGAACAATGTGCCCAACATTGACATGGATCCCACGGAAAAGGCGCGCTACCTCGGGGAGGCAGCATTCATTCGTGCCTACTGGTACTTCAACTTGGTGACTGTCTTCGGCGATGTGCCGCTGATCCTTAACAACCTTTCTCCGAGTGAGTATCAACAGGGCCGCACGCCACAGGCTTAAGTTTGGACACAAATCATCGCCGACCTCACCTCGGCCCGTGAATCGTTGCCCAAGCGCAGCGCCATTTCCGTATCGGAGATTGGACGAGCGACGTGGGGAGCGGCGACAGCGTTGTTGGCTAAGGCGCATGCATACCGAGGAAATTGGCAGGCATGCCACGACCTGTGCATGGAGATCATCTCCTCGCAAGAGTACTTCCTTGACCCCGATTACGCCAACATTTTCACCGAAGCAGGCGAAAACGGTCCGGGTTCGATTTGGGAGATTCAGTACATGAATGCTTCCGGCGGCAACTGGGGAAAT
>CALKYI010000257.1 GCA_938003665.1 uncultured Flavobacteriales bacterium | reverse complement strand
TCTTCGACACCAAGAAAGAAAACAACCTCATCGTTCATTTCGTGAACGAACTGCCCGCGGATATCAACGCCACCTTTACGGCGCAAGTCAAGGCCTCGCGCCGCGATGACACCCAGCGAAACCACACAGCGACCCACCTCGTGCACGAAGCATTGCGTGAAGTATTGGGCACCCACGTAGAGCAAAAAGGATCCCTCGTCAAGGCCGAGTCTTTGCGTTTTGACTTCTCCCACTTCTCGAAGGTCACGGACGAAGAACTCGCCGAAGTGGAGGCCAAGGTGAATGCCAAAATCCTCGCCAACCACCCGCTTGTGGAGCACCGCGCCATCAAGATGGAAGAAGCCAAAGCGAGCGGTGCCATGATGCTCTTCGGAGAGAAATACGGCGACGAGGTGCGCATGATCGAATTCGATTCGTCCAAGGAACTCTGCGGCGGCACCCACGCACCGGCTACTGGCGCACTGGGATCGTTCCGCATCACGCAAGAGACGGCCGTTGCATCCGGAATCCGCCGCATCGAAGCCATCACGGGATCGGCTGCTCTTCAGGCCATGAATTCAGAGCGCACCGCACTTCAAGCCATCAAGTCCCTGCTCAAGGCGCCAGCCAACATCGAGAAGGCCGTCGAAGACCTCCTCACCAAGCAGTCGAGCCTCCAAAAGGAATTGGATGCGGTGAAACAAAAAGAAGCGGCAGCGGCCAAATCGGACCTCGCGAGCAACCTCGACACCATCAACGGCATCAATACCTTCATCGGTGAAATGCCATTGGAAGCCGGTGCCATCAAGGACATCGCCTTCCAACTCAAAAATGAGAAAGCCCCCTTCTTTGGTGTATTCGGTTCCAACGTCGGTGGCAAGGTGACCCTGACGGTCGCCATCAGCGACGACCTCGTCAGCGGCAAGGACTTGCATGCGGGCAACATCGTCCGCAACCTCGCCAAGCACATCCAAGGCGGCGGCGGCGGCCAGCCGTTCTTCGCTACGGCGGGGGGAAAGAATCCGGACGGACTCGGAGCAGCGTTCGAAGAAGCCAAAGGCCTTCTCTAATCCAGCAACTGTTCAGAAACAAAAAAGCACCGCTGGGCGGTGCTTTTTTCGTTTGATGTCATTCAAGAATCAGGCCGTCTGCAAACCAGAGGACTGGCGGGCAGCTTTGCCGTAAACAGGACCTTCGTACTCTTCTTGCCAAGCAAGGCTCAAATTCAGAACGTAGAACACATTGAATACCGCAGCCAAGACAAAGTCAGTCATGGTGTGCTTTCCAAACGCCTGCGACAACTCAATGACCGTTTTAAAAAAGAAGTACACGTTGAATACCGGAACCAAGAACAACAACGCGTGAGCATCGGGACGGCCCAAAATGCGCATGGCAATGACCACGTTGTAGCCGGGCACCAAAGCGGCCCAAATCGGCTGTTCGCATTTCATGAAAAGCTTGCAATTCGCACCCAGTGCGATGAGGGTTAAAAACATCGTCGCCATTGCAGTGGCTCCGCTAAACTCCATGCCAAAGAGGGTAAGGGTATTCATGGTATCGCTGTTGTGTTCACTAAAAAGACGTGTCCTTTGTACAAAGGTTGCCTTTCAACCCACACAACATGAGCGATTTACGTTATGAAATCAACGCCAGATGGTTAATTTTCCTAGGCTGAGAGCCCGCCGAACCGCTTAACGAGCGCACCATCAATCGCGCCACCTTTTGGCGTGAGGATCACCAACCGTTCAACCACGTTCCGCAGCTCACGGATGTTACCCGTCCAGTTGGCCGATTGCAGCGATGCCATGGCGTCGTCCGTGACATCAAGCAGCACCTTGCCGTGCTGTTCGCAAATGATTTTGAGAAAATGCGTGACAAGCAACGGCACGTCATCGCGGCGGTCGTTCAAGGCCGGCACATGCACCGGAATTACCGCCAACCGGTGGTACAGGTCCTCCCGGAAATTTCCCTCAGAAATCTCCGCGCGCAGGTCCTTGTTGGTCGCAGCCACCACGCGCACATCCACTTCAATTTCTTTCTCTCCACCAACCCGTGATATGCGGTTTTCTTGCAACGCCCGGAGCACTTTGGCTTGTGCCGAAGCGCTCATGTCTCCGATTTCATCGAGGAACAGGGTGCCGCCTTGGGCCTGTTCGAACTTGCCCTTCCGTTGCTTGACGGCACTGGTGAAGGCGCCTTTCTCGTGACCGAACAACTCGCTTTCGATCAATTCGGATGGAATGGCCGCACAATTCACTTCAACGAAGGGTGCGTTGTGCCGGGCGCTCAACTCGTGGAGTTGGCGGGCGACGAGCTCCTTGCCCGTGCCGTTGGCGCCGGTGATCAACACCCGCGCATCGGAGGGAGCAACGGTGCAAATCAGCTCGACGATCTCGCGGATGGCCGGCGAGTCGCCGACAATGGCGGTGGAGCGTTCGGTTTGGATTTTGCGCGTCAACCGCTCCGTTTCTTGCTCGAGCTGGCCCTGATCGAGGGCGTGGCGCACGGTCAGGAGGATGCGGTTGAGGTCCAGTGGCTTTTGAATGAAGTCAACGGCGCCCACCTTGATGGCTTGCACGGCTGTCTCCACGGTGCCGTGGCCGCTGATCATGATGACGCGGCCATCGATTCCCTTTTCGACGAGGGCATCGAGGACTTCTAGGCCGTCCATTTTGGGCATTTTGATGTCACAAAAGACCACATCAAAGGCAAATTTGGTCGCCAGCTTGAGGCCTTCCGCACCGTCCTCCGCTTCCATGACCTGGTAATTCTCGTACTCGAGGATTTCCTTCAAGCTCGCTCGGATGGGTGCTTCATCATCGATGATGAGAATTTTGGGGGACTTCTTCATGGTCAATTCGTTTGATCGCTTGCACCGGTGCAAAGATGTTGCCAAACTGCCTCCATCAAGCCTTCGCGCATGGCAAATGGCGATCGGTAGACAGTCGTCGTGGGGTCCATTTTCCCCAACACATGCGTGAGCAGCATGCTGGACAAGGGGATCATCTTGGCTCGGGCGGGAGCCATCCCGGGGATTTTCAAGCGCTGTTCGTGGGGTTCTGTCAGCAACCTTCGGTGCAACCGCTGCAACGCTTGGCGATCGATGGGTTCGAGGTCCCGCCGTTGCAGGTACGGGACGTTCGCATGTGAACCATTGACGGCTTCAGCAAACGTATCGAACGACCCGCTGCTTCCCACCAGCGCAGTGGGCCGATGTTCGGCGAGGACGGCCTCTAGAGGCTCCATGACATTTTCCAAAAACGCGCGGTAACGCTCCTCGCCTGCTGCTCCGAGCGGGTCGCTGGGCTTGCCAAATTCTTCCAACCGTGCAACACCGGCGTCGAGGCTCAGAGCAGCCTTGGATTGCCACACGCCGGTATCGGTGCGCTCGGCCACCACAAATTCCACACTGCCTCCACCGATGTCCATGATGAGCACCCGCTCCAAGGCGTCGGTCAAGGTCTGGGCCACGCCGCGAAAAATCCAATCCGCCTCCTCTTCCCCGCCGATGATGCCCAGGTCCCAGCCGAGTTGACCGCGGACCGCTTCAGCAAAGGCTGATCCGTTGGAAGCGTCGCGCAGGGCACTGGTTCCCACCACCCGCACGTCCTTGACATTGTAATTGCGCAAGGCCTGATGAAACGTCCGCAGCGCGTCGAGCCCACGTGCAAACCGATCGGAACGAATGGAGCCGTTTTGAAAGCCACCCTGACCGATGAAGACGGGCTGTCGGAGCACGTGCTTGCGTTCCCACGTGTCGCCATTCCCCTCCGCGATCAGTACCGTGAACATGTTGGTGCCGCAGTCGATCACCGCAGCACGTTGAGTTGGGGTCGTGGCCTCAGTCATGGCGGACCCAGCGGAACAATTCCCGCACCGTGATTTTCTTGCCGTGCATCAAAATTCCGGTGCGGAAAATCCGCGCCGACACGAGGACAAAACCGTAGGCCGTGGCAATAACCCCGGACAAGGAGAGCACCAATTCCCACCACGCCACACCCAGCGGCAAACGGATGAGCATCAAAATCGGTGCCGTCAATGGTACGTACGATCCAATCACGGCCACCTGGCCTTCCGGGTTTTGGATGGCCATGGCTGCTGTGATGTAGGAGGCGAGCAACGGCAACATCGCAGGCAACATCAAGTACTGGGCATCGGACTCTTGCTCAACGGCCGAACCGATGGCGGCAAACAGCGCCGCGTACATGAAGAACCCGGCAGCGAAATACGCCAGCGCGCACACCACCATCAGGGGCCAGTTCACTTCCAACACAAAGCCCAACAGGTCATTGGACGCCATCCACGTTTCAAAGTCGAGTTCCACCGCCTCGTTGGATGCCGAGGTCAAGACGCCCGACACTTCCAGTGCTTGTCCGCCCACTTGGAACACCAAGAAGCCCAGCACGGTCAGCGCAATGACCTGCGTCACACCAACCAGGCCGATGCCAATGATTTTGCCGGCGAGCAACTCCATGGGCTTGACCACGCTGATGATGACTTCAACGATGCGGTTGGCCTTCTCCTCGATGACCCCCCGCATGACGTGCATGCCGTACACCATGATTTGGATGAACATGAACAGGCTGAACACGAACCCGATGAGGGAGCGGCCCGTGGCGTTGCCGTCTTTGGTGATGATGTCTTCTCCCACCAAGCTCACCTTGGTCTTCAGCCGTTTGTAGGCTTCATAATCGAGGGACAATTCCTCCTTGACCTTGAAGCGCTCGATGGCCGAAGACAGGTCACGCTCAATGGCGTTCTGGGCGGTGAGGGAAGGGGATTTTTCGTACAGGTTTTTGGCTTGGCCGTGTTGCAAAATGGCATCGTCCAACAGCACCATGGAGGTGAAATCCGAAAGCAAAAAATCCGTATCGTCCAACGCTTGATCCGCAAAGCGGTACTGCAGATTTTCCCGCTCGGGGAAGCATTCCGGGCAAATGGGCAAGTACGCCTGGCGTGTATCGTCCCAGAACGTGATCATGCCCGAGAGGTCCACGACCAACACCTTGTTCTCCTCCATCTCGGCGTTTTCCATCCAGGCTCCAAAGCCTACGCCAAGGGCAAGCAAAACCGGCACGAGTAGCGTTCCGATGATGAATGCTCGACGGCGGACACGGGTGATCCATTCCCGGTAAATGATCAGGCCGAGGCGGTTCATGCGGCGGGTTCGTTTTGCTGTTCAACAGCGCGAATGAAGATGTCACGCATCCCCGGTCGCCAAGGCGTGCAGGACGTGAGCTCCACCTTTTCGGAAATCCACCGCACCCACGTGGCGATGTCGGACTCCGCGGGCAGGCGCAGCATGGCCAAGTGCTCACCTGGAACTTCCGGATTGGGATTGACTTCAATCAACTCCGCGCTGGCGCCCAAGGCTACGGTAAAGCCCATGACGGTATCGCGGAACGAAACCGCATACCGACCGTCGCGGGCGGCTTCGCGGAGTTCCGGCACCTTGCCGTTGAGGACAAGTTCTCCTCGGTTGAGCAACGCGACCTCATCGCACATTTCCTCCACGCTGCCCATGTCGTGCGTGGACAGCAAGATGGTCGTGTCGCCTTTGGCCTTGAGCTCGAGGATGACCTCTCGGATGCGCTGGGCATTGATGGGGTCAAATCCACTCAGCGGTTCGTCCAAGATCAACAGGCGCGGCTCGTGCAGCACCGAGAGGATGAACTGGATTTTCTGGGCCATGCCCTTGCTGACTTCGCTGACCTCCTTGTTCCACCAGCCGTCCACCTCTAGCCGGTCAAACCAGTAGCGCAGTCGTTCGCGCGCTTCTTTCTTATCCAGTCCACGCAATTGCGCAAAGTACAGGGCCTGCTCTCCGACCCGCATGGATTTGTAGAGGCCGCGTTCTTCTGGCAGGTAGCCAATGCTCGGCAGGTGCGCCCGCGTCAGGGGTTCGCCAAAAAAGGAAATGGAACCGGCGTCAGGCGCCGTGATTCCATTGAGCATCCGTAGCAAGGTCGTCTTGCCCGCGCCGTTGGGACCGAGCAAGCCGAAAATACCAGATTGTTGGACGTGGAAGCCTACGCCAGCCAATGCGCGCTGCTCGCCAAATCGCTTTTCAATTCCTGAAATATCGAGGGCTGGAGCAGAGGGCATGCGTGCAAATTAACCATCAAGTGAACATATCCCGCACCTTGTCGAAGAAGCCTTTTTCCTGGTGGTTGGCATCGGGCTGAAAGTTCTTGGACTCGCGGAGTTGTTCGAGCAATTCGCGCTCCTCACTGGAGAGCTTCTTGGGTGTCCAAACGTTGATGTTCACTAGCAAATCGCCTTGGCCATAGCTATCGACGGCGGGGAGTCCCTTGCCGCGGAGTCGTACGATGCGGCCACTTTGGGTGCCTGGTTCGATGGTGATTTTCGCCTTGCTTCCCACCAACGGCACTTCCGCTTGCGCACCGAGTGCTGCGTCCGTGAACGGGATGTACAAGTCGTAGTGCAAGTTCTTGCCGTTGCGCTGGAGCGTTTCGTGCGGGATGGCCTCGATGACCACGAGCAAATCGCCTGGCACGCCGCCCATCGGAGCGCCGTTGCCTTCGCCGCGCACGCTCAGCTGCATGCCGTCCTCGACGCCTGCTGGGATCTCGATGGTGACCACGGCCTCTTTGCGCACCATGCCCCATTCATCCGAGCCGGAAGGGCGCTTCTTCACCGATTGTCCGCTGCCTTGGCATTGGGGACAGGTGCTGGCCGTTTGCATTTGGCCGAGGATGGTGTTCTGGACGCGGCGGATCTGGCCGGTGCCTCCGCACGTTTGACAGTCGCCGTACTCCGCGCCATCGGCCTGGACCTGTTTGAAGACTTTAACCTTCTTCTCTACACCCTCCGCAATCTCTTCTAAGGTCAACTTCACCTTGATGCGCAGGTTGGATCCCTTCATGCGCCGACGACGACCGCCGCCACCGCCTGCACCACCGCCAAAGGCGCCACCGAAGATGTCGCCAAACTGGCTGAAGATGTCCTCCATGTTCATCCCGCCGAACCCAGCACCGCCGCCAGGCCCACCGCGCAAACCGTCGTGGCCGAAGCGGTCATATTGGGCGCGCTTTTGGTCGTCTTGGAGCACTTCATAGGCCTCTGCGGCCTCCTTGAATTTCTCCTCTGCTGTGGCGTCACCGGGGTTTTTGTCCGGGTGATATTTGAGGGCCAGTTTGCGGTAGGCCTTCTTGATATCGGAACCGGACGCCTTTCGGTCGACCCCTAAAATTTCATAGTAATCCCGCTTCGCCATGGGTCTCGTTATTCACCGACCACCACTTTCGCGTAGCGGATGACGGTATCGTTCAATTTGTAACCGGCTTCCACCACGTCCACGACCTTACCGGAAAATTCAGGAGAAGGAATGCGGGTGATCGCTTCGTGGATGTCTACGTCAAAGGCGTCGCCTGGCTTGACCTCGAGTTGCTCCACGCCTTGGGCTTTGAGGATTTGCTTCAGCTTGTTGTGGATGAGCTGCTGGCCTTCTTTCAATCCGTTGACGTCCTCCGAATCGACAGCGGCTGTTTGGGCGCGTTCGAAATCGTCCAACACCGGCAGCAAGCTTTCCAACACGTCTTTCGAGGCGTTCCGAATTAGGTCGCCGCGTTCGCGCATCGTGCGCTTGCGGAAATTGTCAAATTCAGCGTAGAGCCGCAGGTAACGGTCCTGCCAATCCGTCTGTTCTTCTTGCCTTTCTGCCGTGCCTTCCTCCTCGGCCTGCTCCTCGGTAGCTGCTTCCGCTTGGGGTTGTTCCTCGGCTGCTTGTGCTTGACTCTCCTCGGTTTCCGCTTGGTTCGCGGTGGTTTCTTCCACGTTCGACGTATTCATGTCTGGGGTACTTTCCTTGATTTCCTTCACCCTGTCCAAATCCGATGCCACACTGCAGCAACCGGACAACCTGTCAGGTGAACCGGATCAGAAGGATTTGACGTGCTTGTCAATCTGGCGGTGCAATTCGAAACCGCGCAAGTTCTTGCCCACGATCACCCCGTTCTCGTCGATGAGAAAACTCATGGGGATGGAATTGACACCGTACATCGCTGCCGCCTCGCTTTGCCAGCGCTTGAGGTCAGAGACGTGCCATTTCCAATCGAGTTGGTCTTGTGCGATGGCCGACTCCCAACGGGCCACGTCGCTGTCCAAGGACACGCTGAATACTTCAAATCCGTCCGCCGACTTGAATTTGGCCTTCTTGTACTTTTTGTACGCATTGACCACGTTGGGGTTCTCTCGTCGGCACGGTCCACACCACGAGGCCCAAAAGTCCACCAGCACCAAGCTGCCGCGCAGGTCGCTCAACTTCATGGTCTTGCCCTTCGGATTGGACAGGGCAATCTCTGGAGCGGTGTCGCCGATGGCCGTTCCCACCTTGTTCGTTGGGATGACAGTGGCAGAATCGGGCGCCTCAACGGGCGATGCAAAAAAGATCGCTGCGGCGAGCGCCAACGACCCGAGGGTGGTTTTAAAAATCATGAAGGCAATTTACGCAATCAATCGACCCGTTCAATGCGGGCACCCAGCGCTTTTAACCTTCCTTCGATGTCTTGGTAACCGCGGTCGATCTGGCCGATGTTGTGGATGACCGATTGGCCCTCGGCCGAGAGCGCTGCAATAAGGAGGGAAACCCCCGCACGGATGTCCGGCGAGGTCATGGTTACGCCGCGCAGCGGGCTCTTGCGGTCCATGCCAATGACGGTGGCGCGGTGCGGATCGCAAAGGATGATCTGCGCACCCATGTCGATGAGTTTGTCCGTAAAGAACAAGCGGCTCTCGAACATCTTTTGGTGAATCAGAACGCTACCTTTGGCCTGGGTGGCCGTCACCAGCACAATGGACAACAAATCCGGCGTGAAGCCCGGCCAAGGTGCGTCCGACACCGTGAGGATGGAGCCGTCGATGAAGGTTTCGATTTCGTAGGAGTCCTGAGCGGGCACGAAGATGTCGTCGCCGCGGCGCTCGAGTTTGATTCCGAGTTTCTGGAACACCTTGGGAATGACGCCGAGCTCGTCGTACGACACGTCCTTGATGGTAATTTCACTTTGGGTCATGGCCGCCAAACCGATGAAGCTGCCGATCTCAATCATATCGGGAAGGCAGCGGTGGTCTGTGCCGCCGAGTGACTCGACGCCCTCGATGGTCAGCAAATTGGAGCCGATGCCACTGATCTTGCCGCCCATGCGGTTGATCATTTTGCAGAGTTGCTGCAGGTAGGGCTCGCACGCTGCGTTGTATATGGTGGTGGTCCCTTGGGCCATGCACGCTGCCATAACAATGTTGGCGGTGCCGGTGACCGACGCTTCGTCGAGGAGCATGTTGGTGCCTTTGAGTCCGTTGGGAGCGCTGGCTTGGAAGAAACCGGTTTTGCCGTCGTAGGTGAAGGTCGCGCCAAGTGTTTCGAACCCGATGAAGTGGGTGTCCATGCGGCGGCGGCCGATCTTGTCGCCCCCCGGTTTGGGCAATGCGCCCACACCAAAACGCGCCAGCAACGGCCCCAAAATCATGGTCGAGCCGCGGAGGGATCCACCCTTCTGCCGGAATTCCTCGGTGCTGAAGTAGTCGAGGTTGACGTCGTCCGCCTGGAAACGGTAAGCCCCGGGTCCTTTGCGTTGGATTTTGACGCCCATGCTCGCCAGCAAGTCAATCAATTTGTTGACGTCGACGATGTCGGGGAGGTTGGTGATGGTAACGGGCTCCGGTGTCAGGAGCACCGCACACAAAATCTGCAGCGCCTCGTTTTTGGCTCCTTGCGGGATGACTTCACCGGACAGCCGCTTCCCTCCTTCGATGATAAAACTGGACATGGTCGTTTGAGTTGACAGTTCGCAGCGCACTGCAACGAAGGGTCATTGCCTCGCCCGCAGCCGCCTTTCGAAATAACGGCGCAAGGTCACCTC